>JAHWIA010000074.1 GCA_019322855.1 Candidatus Woesearchaeota archaeon
AATCTGGATGGATCTTTATGAAGACAGAAAAGGCTATAATAATGAATATTTTGGAATTTTTGCATTGAAATTATTCTCTTTAATAAGAGAAAGTGGAAATAAATTAATAATATCAGATATTTTAATAAGGGAATTGGAAATGAACTATTCAATTGCAGAAATTAATGGTATGCTAAAACCATTTGAAAATATTATAGAAAAGACTATTGCTACAATTGAACAACGTAAAGAAGCTAAAGGAATTGCGAGAAAAAGAGACTTGCCTCCTGGAGATGTTTTGCACGCAATTATCGCAAGAGATAATAAACTAAAACTTATTACAAGAGATAAGCATTTCAAACAATTAAAAGATATTTGTAATCATTACAAACCAGAAGAGCTTATTTGAGTTTCTTAGAGATGTCTTCAAAAGCTTTCAGTCTAATTCTTTCGTATTCTTTATCAGTAGTTTTCTTCTTTGCAGCGCCTCTCAAACGAGCTATGTCTCTAAGGGCTTTCTTAAGCTTTGCATCTTCTAATTTTTCTCTAAGGGCATTTCTAATGAATTCAGTTCTGCTCTGATAGCCTTCTTTGCTTACTACAATGTCTATGTCTTTCAAAAATTTATTGTCTAATTTTAGAGTTATCATCTCAGTTACCATATATCTATAGTATATACAACAGATATATAAAGTTTCCTGTCGATAAGTATATATATTTGTGGTGTTTTTTTATTCGCATGAAAATAACCCGTTTCGCGCAGTCATGTTTCTTACTGGAAACCAAAGGGAAGAAGATACTTGTAGATCCTGGAAGTATTCAGTACGAGGATTCGCTCTTGGAAGAATTCTGGAATAATATTGATGTTTTATTGATTACGCACAAGCACAGCGATCACTGCAATGAAGAAGCTGTGAAAAAGATAACTTCCAATCCAAAGACAAAATTCTATACTAGCCAGGAAGTCGCAGATGCATATCCAAGCTTGTCTCCTACAATTGTGAAGGAAGGAGACACTATTGACGCTGACGGAATAAAGATCGAAGTTGTGAAAGCTGTCCATGGTTTCATGCCATTTCTTAAAGGAGGGAATGAAATCAATGAAAACATTGGTTTCATCATTGATGATGGTGAAAAAAGAGCGTATACAACCAGCGATTCGATTTGTTTCGATAATGATTACAAATGTGATGTCTTGTTTGTGCCTGTATGCAATCACGGTCTTGTTATGGGGCCGTTTGATGCTGCTTTGTTTGCAAAGGAAACAGGTGCTGAATTGGTTATACCTGTACATTATCACAATCCTAAATTCCCAGCTGACATGGAATGGGTGAAGAGAGAGTTTGAGAAAAACAACTTGAATTACAAGATAATGGAAATAAAAGAGAGTATTGAATTATGAAGAGAACTCATGTAGAGATAAAGAAGGGCAAGGACTTGCCTGCATCTGTTTGCAGACGTCTGACAGAGATCTGGCGAAGGGAATGGCCGGATGCAAATACTTTAGACCCAAGGAAAAGAGAGGTATTTGCAAAAGACATCTTCTTTCTTGTCCGTGATTCAAACAACAGATTGCTTTCTGTAGGAAGACTGATACCTATAACTTTCGAGTTCCTTGGAAAAGAATACAAGATATTAGGAATTGGAGATATTGCATCTGTCAAGAAAAGAAGCGGTTATGGAAAGATATTGATGACAGCCATGCATAAGTACCTGAAGAGAACAAAACAAACAGGCGTTGGATTCTGTGATCCAAAGAATGACGGATTTTATACCAAGTGCGGTTACAAGATAACAAAAATCTTTCTAAAGAGATTCTACAAAAGACTGCCTAAGGGCAAAGTAAAGAGAAGCAAATGGGGGCATGCACACACATTATATCTGGACGGAAAAGACAGATTGATGAAGAAGATTTTGTCACATCCAAGAACAAGGATCTATACTTCGAAGCTGCATTGGTAACTAATAACTATACTTCTTCGGTACTTTATTCACCAGCCTGATGTTCTTTGCCGGCTTTGCCAATTTGACGAACTTTTTTGTTTTCTTGTATCTGGTCGATCTTTTGGACTCATACGATAACCATACTCCGTACTGTTTATTTGATGTTGTCGGTTCGCTGATGGTAAAATTACGGCCTTTCTCTGCAAGAAGAAGTTTTTTCGATCTGAACAGATGCATCTTCCCGTTCTGTTCATAGACTATGAATTTTATCTCTGGTTTTGCTTTTTCTGTTCGTTTCTTTTTCTTTGCACCGTTCCTGCTCATATGGACTTCGCAGACATCCCCTTCCTTGTCAACATAGTACATGCAGCCGGGTTTTTTGCAGATCTTTGTCTCTGCAACTACTTTAGTGCCTTTTTCTTTTGCAGTCTTGAACTTTTTTGCCATGGTACAGCACACATTGCCTTTTTTGTCAATAAAATACAGAAAGCCTGACTCTCTTTTTATTCCAGGAGTTGCTATTTTTTTGGCTTTAACCATTGATGAAAAATCAGTCTTCATTCTTATTTAAGCTTTTCTGTTTGAGATAAATTTATAAAGTAAAAGAAACATTTTGTAGGATATGGATGTTTATGAGCTGATAAAGAAGAGGAGAAGCATAAGGAAATACACGCCTGCTCCTATTGAATGGGACAAGGTAACAAAGATATTGAATGCAGGGCACTACGCGCCTTCTTCTGGCAATCTTCAGTCATGGAGATTTGTTGTCATAAAAGACCAGGGCACAAAAAATAAAGTGGCAAACGCTGCTTTCAACCAATTATGGCTGGAAAAAGCACCTGTATTGATAGTAATCTGCGCATCTTTGGAAAGGACGAGCCAGACCTATGGCATAAGAGGTGAAAGGTTATACGTAGTTCAGGACTGCGCGCTCGCTGCAATGAACATGATGCTTACTGCAGAATCCCTAGGGCTTGCTTCTTGTTTTGTTTCTGCATTTGATGAAGGGCAATTGAAGAGAGAACTTGACATCCCAGACAATGTAAGACCGCAAAGTATCATCTCGTTCGGTTATGCAGATGAAAAAGTTCCGATTCCGAGCAAGTTCAGGCTTGATGACATCACTTATTTTGAAAAGTTCGGCAACAGGCACACTGAAAAAGGCTTGTTTCCTATTTCTCAACATGTAGAACCTGTTACAGCTGCGATCGAGAAGCTGAAAAAAGGAAGAGTCCTTGACAGATTAAAGAAAAAGATAAAAAAGAAATAAGCACATTGTCTCTAAGTGGTAATTATATTCTGACATCATATGAAAGTTAGAAAAAAGAAAAAGTTTATATATTCTATAGGGAATTCTAAAGAAGAAGAAAAAGAGAGGTAATTGGAGGTTTAAATGATGAGTAAAAACAAATTATTCCTATTCGCAATAATTTTATTATTCTGTTTTTCGTTAGTAGCTTCTGCTTCTGCAGTTGAATTGATAGTCACAAGATTTGCAGATGACAGTATCAGTTATCTTGATGTTTATAGCGGAGAGACGCAGAAGATCAAGGTTGGAGAAGGCCCTAATAAGATAGCTGCGACTCCTGACAAGAAGCTTGCAGTTGTTACGAACACGAATGATGACAGCATCTCGATCATAGATCTTGAAAAATTCAAACAGATAAAAAAGATAAAGGTCGGAAAAGAACCGATAGGTGTAGAAATAACGCCTGACGGAAAAGAAGCTTATGTCGCAAACAGCAAGTCAAACAAAGTTTATGTGATAGACTTGGAAGAGCTTGTAAGTTCAGGCTCGATAGAAGTGGGAGAAATCCCAATAGGCATTGCATTCACAGAAGACAAGGCTTATGTTTCTAATCTTGCAGACAGCTCAATCGACATCATAGACAGAGAGACAAAGACAATCATAGAAACAATACAGGCGCCAGAGATAATGGTCAGTCCGGGAGACATAACTATATCAAATGACGGAAAGACAGCTTATATCATGGACACGAAAAAGAACAGGATAGTGAAACTGGATCTTGAGACGAACAAGTTTTTGCCAGACTATCTTGATACGATGAATACTAACATCAATAATGAATTGTTTGTGGGAAACAGATTGGCATTATTGAGCGCGAATGGAGAAGGGGATGATGCTGCAGTACAGATAGTTGATCTTGAAAAGAATGAAATTGCATTATCAATACCTATAGACGGCGAGACTTTGGGCATGGACTTTGTCAATGAAGTCCTTGTCGTGGTTAAGGAAGAAGGTATTGAGATGATAGACATCACAAACAATGAAAGGAATCTTGTTCCAATCGGAGACAATCCTAAAGACGTCATTATCTTAAGCGCAGAAAAGGCTGCAGAGACGCCTCCTGCGATTGAAGAAGAAAGCCAAGAAGATGTTGAAAGAAAGAGCCCTATAAAAGTGATAATAGTTGTCATCATAATTTTCATAATACTTATAATCCTGTTCAGGGGAAAAGGGGAAGAACCTAAGAAGAAAGCCAAAAAAAAAAGAGAACCGGAAAAAGAAGAGGAACCAAAAGAGGAAAAGCAGGAAAAAGTTCAGGAAAAGCAAGAAAAAGCCGCTCAAAAAGCAGAAAAAAAGCAGGAACCAGAAGAAGAAAAACCAAAAGCTCAAAAACAAAAAGAAGAGCCAAAAGAAAATAAGCAGAAGGAAGAAAAAAAGAAAGTAAGCAAGAAGAGGGGCAGGCCAAAGAAAGAAAAAAAAGAAGGGACAGAAAAAAAGAAGAAAAAACCCAAAAAAGAAAAAAAAGAGGAA
>JAHWIA010000075.1 GCA_019322855.1 Candidatus Woesearchaeota archaeon
CCAGTAGCTGTAGGATTGTGCTTTCCAAAACCGATTCTGGTATTGAAAGCTCTTGATGCATTTCTATATTCTACATCCCCAAAAACCTGGTATGTCCTTTCTTGTACATTTCTCCATTGTATCAAGCGTTTTCGTCTTGTTTCATAAGTATCATGATCCATTCCTTCTGGTTTGTCAGAAGTCACGCCTGTATGTTTCTTCTTCCAAGCTTGAAAACTTTTCTGATAATTACCAAAATCAATCTGATATTGTGATTCATTTGATTCTGCAACTCTTTCTTCTGCTGGATTTTTTTCTGGTTCGTCAGCTTGTGCAGTTCCTGCTCCTAATGATAGAAAACCAAGACCTAAAGCACCAGCAAATAAAGCTCCTTTTCCTAATAATCTTCTTGCCATGTTTGTCTTACCTCTTATAATTTTAAAATCTTAACTAGGTAGTTTTATGCTCATCAAACCTCCCTTTACCCCGAAAACACTATGTGTTTTCATTACGGAGTAACAATTAATATATAAACCTTTCGGAAGAATTACTACTTTATAATTAATACAACCAATATGGCTGAAAACTGGGGCTACGGGGATTTGAACCCCGATTTGCCGGTCTGGAGCCGGCCGCTCTAGCCAGGTTAAACTATAGCCCCGGTGTAGTTTGAAGGCTTTGCTTTTTTATATAAATCTTTGTGCAAAATTCTTATTTTAACAAAATAGGAAAGTTTAAATATTGGTGTTTTTACTCTGGAGTGAGAAAGTGGTAGAAGAAGAGACGATGTTAAATAAATTGGGGGAATTGAAAAAGTCTTTTTCTAAAGATTTGGCTAATCTGAAGAGAGAAAATACTCTATTGAAAAAAAGAATAGAACAATTGGAAAACTCACAGATAAGCAAAGAAAAGATCACAAAGCAAGTGATAAGTAAGCTGAAACTTGATTCAAAATTATCAGATCTGAAAAAAGACATGGTCGCTTATGATGAAATAGACAGGCTGATAGGCAAGCACAAGATCTTGAACTATCTGTTGAAGAATTTTACAGAACTAGAAAAGCTTTCGATCACAAAGAAGCAATATAATATTTTCCGTAAACAAGTAGATTTCCTGCGTAGCGAGACAGCAGAATTGATCGGCCTGAAAAAACAGCTGACAAGATTGTCTGCTTTGGAAAATCAGCTTAAATTAATGGCGCGAGAGATACCAAAGCTTAAGGCGGAAATCAAGAAGATCAAATAGGGGGTATTTGTTTGGCACAGAAACAGAAAAAAAATGAACAACCATTGGATCCCAAACTAGTGCTGGAATTCAAGAAGGTTGATCGTAACTTGAAAAAAGCATTCAGTGCAGTCAAAAGAGACATCAATATCTTCTATGGCGAATTCGCCCGCTTCAAACTATTGTCCACTAAGCAGATAAAGAAACTCAAGTTATCAGATGATAAGGTCTCTGAAGTGTTCAATTTCTTGCAGTCTTTTGAGAAATTAAAGACATCTGTTGATGAATTAAAGCAGAGCATGAAGAATTTTGCAGACAAGGACCAGACAAAGAATGAATTAACTGAAATCGACAAGAGATTCTCAGATTATATTGACAAATCAAGCTATAATTCAAAGATAAAGGAGATCGACAAGCAATTAGAGATAAGGGATGTCAAGCTTATAGATCTGGCCAAGGTTGAGACAAAGATCAATTCTGTGAAAAAGAATGTTGAGGCCCTTTCTGATATGGACAAGAATATCCAGAAAATCAAGGAAGATTTATTGAAATTCAAGAAGATTGCATTGACAAGGTACAATGTGGACAAGCAGGAAAAATGGATCAAAGAGCTTGAGAAGGATCTTTTGCAGCTGATTTCTCTAAGAAGGAAAGTGGATGCATTGTCAACAGTGGCAGAAGTAGAGAATATGAGACGGGCTCTAAACCAGAATGTCAATGAGCAGAAACAGATGAAGGCTAAGTTTGATAAGGTCATGTCAATGGACCAGGATTTCAGCAAGTTCAAGAATATAACCAGGGATTCTGAAGCAGGACTGAGGAAAGAGCTCGCAGATGCCAATAGCAAGCTAGCGCAGCTACAGAAGAGCAATGACAAGCTGCAGTCTGAATTGAAAGAGCTGAAACGCATTGCTCAGCTGGAACGAGATGTTTCTCAGCTGGACAAGAAGGTCTCCAAGCTGGAGAAAGCCAAGCCAAAGGTCATTGTCAAGAAAGAAGTCAAGAAAGAGAAGAAGAAAAAGTCAGGGCTGACTGGTTTCAGGTTCAAAAGATCGAAGAAGAAAAAAGCCAAGAAAAAGCCTAAGAAACCTAAAAAAGCCAAGAAAAAGAAGCCGAAAAAAATAAAGAAAAAGAAGATATCTAGGAAAAGCAAGAAGACCAAGAAACAGAAAAAGGCCAAGAAAGGAAAAAGAAGCAAGAAAGGCTCTGTCGGCCGGCGCTTTGTGGACTGGCTTGTAGAAGAAGAATAGATTTCTATTATTGGTGAGCAAGTGATTATAGGGCCAGAAATAATAATCTTTTAATACTATTCTACTTTTTGCATTATAGTCGAGGACCCGTAGCCTAGTCTGGATACTGCAAGTTCGAAGAACTTGTCGGATTTGCTGTAGGGCAAATAAGGCGACAGCCTCCTAAGCTGTAGATCGAGAGTTCGAATCTCTCCGGGTCCGTTTCTCAGTGGATTTGGCTTTTTGCCAAATCCTCTCTCTTTTGATCCTAGCTTTTTGTAAAAGTTAGGTTCGAATCTCTCCGGGTCCGCTTCTCAGTGGATTCCAGTTCGTCTGGAATCCTCTCTCTTTTGATTTATTTTCAATACTTTTTGGAGGCCTGGATTCTTCGTCGGTGCACCCTCGAGAAAAAGCAAACATTTAAATACTATTTTGAATTTTAGTATAGCAAGGAGGTGATTGATATGGCACAAGTTGTAGCCAAATGTGGAGTAAAAAGACAAAAGGGATTTCTTTACTTTATTGACAAGAAAGGAAATGTAGCTAAAGCTAAGATGGCTAGAGGCGGCGGAAAGAAAGGAAGACAAAAGCAAACAATTGTCGCTAAGACTGGCATCAAAAGAGTTTCAGGTTACCTGTACTTTCTGGACAAGAAGGGAGATGTCGCAAGAGTAAAGATGGCTCGTGGCGGCAAGAGAAAGAAGAAAAAGACTACAAAGAGAAAGAAGACAACAAAGAGAAAAGCAAAGAAGAAAAAGACAACAAAGAGAAAGAAGACGACCAAGAGAAAGACTGCAAAAAGAAAGAAGACAACTAAGAGAAAGACTACAAAGAGAAAAACTAAGAAAAAGACAACCAAGAGAAAGACAAAGAAGAAAGCAACCAGAAAAAAGACTACAAAGAGAAAGAAGACAACTAAGAGAAAAACCAAGAGAAGGAGAAGGTAATTTTATTTAATTCTTTATTTCTTATTTTTTTTGATTTCAAACAACATAATTTTAAATACTAATTCTTGATTTTTGTGCATTATGAAAATATTGTTTGGCATTTGTACTTGGGGATTAGGTCATGCGACAAGGGATCTTCCTATTATCAGAAGACTGTTGGAGAAAGGTCACTCTGTTACTATCGCAACGAGCGGCAGAAGCCTTGAAGTACTCAAGAAAGAAGTGCCTGAGTGCAAGTTCATAGACTTCCCAGACTATCCTGCTCCTTATACCAAGTCAAGCTTGTTTGCATTGAAATTCACGACTTATCTTCCCCATCTTGTAAGGATGGTCAGAAAGGAAAAAAAGAGATTCGGGAAACTTCTGAATAAAGAGAAGTATGACTTGGTCATTGCAGACTGCAGGTATGGTTTCAACAGCAGGGAAGTGCCCTGTTTCTTTATCACTCACCAGCCAAGATTCATTGTCCCAAAAAGAGTAAGACCTGTGGAAAGAACACTGGAATACTTGAATTATACTTTCTTGAGGAAATTCACAAAGATCTTCATACCTGACTATGAGATGAATGGATTGACAGGCGATTTATCCCATAGCCTAAGATTCTATAATGGAAAGCCATTAGAATACATAGGAATCTTATCTGCTATGCAGGAAGTTGATACAGAACAAGATATTGATTATTTCATCTCTATTTCAGGCCCAGAACCTCAGAGGACAATCTTTGAAGACATTATTATGCCGCAATTGAATAGTTTGGCAGGGAATATTGTGATAACCCTTGGCAAGCCAGAAGAGAATGTCAAGAATATAATAAAGACAAAGAAAGCAACAATCACTATATTTTCCTATCTTGCTCCTGAACAACAGCAGCTGATGTTCAATAAAGCAAAGATGGTAGTCAGCAGGTCAGGATATACTACTTTGATGGATCTTGCACAGCTAGGAAAGAAAGCATTGTTCGTCCCCACGGTTGGCCAGACCGAACAAGAATACCTAAGTCATTATCATAACAAGCAGAAGACATGGTATAGTGTAAGGCAGAAAAAGTTCAAGCTGGCCAGGGACCTTAAGATCGCAGAGCAGTATCCTGGATTTTCAAAGTGTAATACACAAGAATCAGTAGACAGATTTATGAAGCATGTTGATGCACTGGTAAAATAAATCTTATGTAAGAAATCACATATTTTCTAAATCTTTCAAACCATGGCCTGTAACTATAGCGACTTTTATTGCATTCTGAGGCAATCT
>JAHWIA010000076.1 GCA_019322855.1 Candidatus Woesearchaeota archaeon
ATTCGGTTCAGGCGCTTACAGCATTCCTTCAAGTGTCGAACATCTTCAGTTCCAGACAAATGCAAAATTCGTTTTAGTAGTAGAAACAAGCGCATTATTCCAAAGATTGAACAATCACAAATATTGGAACAAAGCAAACTGTATCGTTGTTGCAATGGGCGGAGTTCCTACAAGGTCCACAAGAAGATTCATCAGAAGATTGGCAGACGACAAAAGGATTCCGGTCTATGTATTCACAGACGGCGATCCTTACGGTTACTTGAACATTTATCGTACATTAAAAGTAGGAAGCGGTAACGCAGCACACATCAATGAATTCTTTTGCGTACCGCAGGCAAAGTTCTTAGGAGTGACTCCTGCAGACATTGAAAACTACAAACTGCCTACACATCCTTTGAAAGATGTTGACATAAAGAGATTGAAGGACGGTATAAAGAACGATCCTTTCATCAAGCATCACAAGGAATGGGAAAAAGCACTGCAAAAGATGTACAAGATGAAGAAGAGAGCAGAACAGCAGGCATTCGCAGCGCACAGCCTGAACTATGTAATAGATGTTTATTTGCCAGAGAAACTAAAGAATCCTAAGACGTGGCTGCCTTAAAAATAATTCTAGTTATATTTATATATTCGTGCTATTAATTTCGAGCATGTTCAATTACGAATCCCAATTTAATTCTGAAAATCCCATAGTTTATGTAGGTAATGAAGAGTATAGGTATCTTCATCCTCAGAGTCTGCCTAGTTTTTCTAATAGTTCAGTGGCAAAAGATCTTGATTTTAATACTGTCTTGAAAAGAATAGCATCCCATGCAGAAGAATTAGGCTTGTCTGAAAGTGCAGTTTCTGGCATATTGGCAGGATACTGCACACCGACCAAGGATATCAAGGAACTGAAAGCCAGGCAGGCAGTAGTGCGGGAGATATTTGACAATGAAAAAACATCAGGCTTAGTAAAGAAAATAATTACTTCTGCAAATCAATTGCAGATATGGAGACACAGTTATATAGAGAAAATAAATTTTGGCAGAACAACAGAACAAATAGGTTATCTTACAGATCTTGTAGAATCAGCTTTGGCCTTAAGGCCCAAGAGCGAACGTCTTAGGTCTGTAAAAGAATTTGCAAGAAGAATATCGAAAGCAAAAGCATATGCTAAATTAAAGATTTATTTCTCAAAAGCAGGTTCAGAAATATTTGAAGAATATGAAGCAGCTTTAAGGGAAATTAAAAATGAATTAGGTATATTCGGAAATAGACGGAAAAGTATGTCTGCTTCTAAATTAGTAGAATTTTTCCATGACATAATCAAAGAAAAAGCAAAGGATTATAGACACTTTAATCTGTTCGATCTTGAAACAAAGAGAAGTTTTTATAATGCCTTGGTGAATTTTCAAAATGTAGTTTCTAAACTGATGCACGATCCTGAATTAGAAGGTATTGTAGATAGAAAAGAAGCAAGAGATTTCGGGTTGGAAAGAGAACTGAAAAAAGGCATAAAGATTCTTAGCAATACTGTCTTATTGGATAATAAAAGAACTTCACGACAAGTAAGAAAGAGTTTCCTGAGACAGCTGGGCAAGGTAATCTCGCATGTGGATGACCTGATTAATGTAGGTCTAGAAAGCAAAATGGACGAATTACAAGTGAGCACAAAAAATCTCGCATCGGAATTCGCTTTCTATTACAGCGTGGCCATGCTCGCGAAAGACATGGAAGAGAAATCTCCTATTGTGATGCCGACCATCCAGTATCCAGAAACTAAAACTTGCTCAATAAGATATTGTAATGTCCCTTCTTTCATCCTAAGAAAAAACAGAAAGTCTGTTGCCAATGACGTCCGTTTTGACAAAGACTATTTTTCTTATGTATTGACAGGGCCTAATGATAATGGAAAGACAACATTTGAACGGATGGTGGGCCAGGTTCAGCTCTTGACGCAATTAGGTTCTTTCATCCCTGCTAAAAGCGCGAGGATAAGTCTTGTGGACGGAGTATTTACATTCTTTGGAGGCAGGGACAATCCTAGCAAAAAAGAAGGAGCATTCAAGTCTGCCTTGAGTTATCTGAATTTCATCACCATTCCTAAATATTTTAATTTCGAGGAATGGAAATACGTTGATGCAGAGACTCCAGAAGAAATAAAACAAGCAATTTCAGAGCGCAGGGTTTTCTTTACTCCCCAGAGTCTTCTTCTATTGGATGAGATCGCAGTAGGCTCTGATAATCTTGCAACAGAACAGGCTCTTGAAAAAACATTGACAGCTATAAGCAACATAGGCGCGCGTTCGCTTCTCTCTACTCACTTCCATCCTATTGCAGAAAGAGTTGGTAAAAATGAATTTCCTCATACAATGAATCTTGGAGCAGTCATGCGCAGGACAAAGAGAGGAAAGTTAGTGACTTCTTTCAAGATAAGAAGAAACAGGCATGAACCAAGCCTTGGCACCCGTCTGTTTGAAGAGGCAGATTATACAGACGAGTCAATCAAGAAAGCAATCAAATTATTGAAAAAAGCAGGAGTCATCAAAACACAAAGAAAACGCAAAAAGAAACCAAAAGCAAAAAAGAAGAAATGATCTAAGAAGTCTTGAATCTCTATTCCCAAGGCAGTTTAGAGACAATGCATTCACAGTCAATTATTTCTCTTTCAAGAGGCACGTTCTCAGAAGTTGGAGCATACAGGCCTCCTCTTCCAGTATATCCTCTTCCAGAATCTGAGGGTGTATAAGGAGTGCGTTTAATCTCTCCGTTGCAGACCATCTCTGCCTCTTTCTTGCACTGCTCAAAGAATCCGCTTTGCGAATTCTTGAAATCTTCATTTGCTTTCAGCTGACCCCTGAAATGCTCTTCGCACTTCTCCATGTCACAGCCAGGCTCTCCATATTCAGCATAGAGCTTGCAGACGATCCAAGATTTTGATAGTATCCAAAAATAATCTGCAGGCCTGTCTGCAATACTTTCCTGCTCTTTTTCTTCAGGGAACCATCTATTAACAATTTGCACAGAACCTCCTTTGATTTCTTCCATTGGGTATTCTGTCTGGGTTCCTTTGTATATCTCAGGAATTTCGTCATCCCTTAATTCTCCTTCACAGTAGAATATCTTTGTAGCATAATAATCGCACAAGCAGCTTTCTTCTGTGCCTTCTTCTGTCCTGTTGGGTTTTGGCGCGTCTTTTCTTACAGGTATTTTCAATTCTGTTTTTGGCCTGACACCAATATCGCCACGTTCTTCTTCCTTCTTCAGCTTGACGCACTTCTCTACGCACTTGCCTTCTGGATCATCAACTTTTGAATCTCCAAGATTGAACCCTGACTTGCAATATTTCTTATAAGAATTTCCGCATTCCTCAAGTTTATTTTTTATGTCTTGTTCACAGGCTTTCTTGCAGTCATCAACCTTGCAAGGAGGACCGCTTTCAGGACAGCTTTTCACTTTTATCTTGCATTCTGCAGAGTACACATCATCTCCTTTGGTAAGTGCTTTATAATCTCCTTCCATGCCTCCTTCGCCGAAGAAGTATTTGGTGTATATGTTTCCTATCCCGCTATATTCAAGATCTGATCTTAAGCTTTCTGCATCCCATTGATCGCAGTTTACGTAAATCTTTCCTTCTCCTGTGCATTCGCAATCATCCTTTTTTACTTGTTCTTTTTTTTCTTCCACAGGAAGATCCTTAGGCTTGTCTTCTTTTTCATCAGGTTCGCCTGCAAGCTCTACAATTTCTGCTTTGAAAACAAACTTTCCAACTTCACTTCCCACTTGCACAGCACTGCTGAACAGACCTATCATAGGTCCCATGTTTGCAAAATTAATTTTTTCTCCTTGTTTTGGATGCGTCAATGCATAGACATAATTCCTAGAGGTAAGGAAACCGAAGTCTACTGCGTTCTGGAAACCTATCATTCCAGGATCCACGCTTTTCGGCAGTAAGATTCTTCCGCCTTCATATTCGACTTCAAAGTATTCATCTGCATAAGAAAAGACCCTTATCTCAAAGCTTCCGTCAGATCTTGCTTTGCTTTCATAAGAATTTCCGTCAGTAGTGCTTGTCGCAACAACGTCTGCACCAGGCGGAACACTTCCTACTTCTCCTCTAATGATTGTTGAATGTTTTTGTCCGTCAGCCAACACAGGCTCTGCAAACACACTTCCTTCTTCTGGTTTTAGTGCAATGACAAAAGTAGACAATAACAGAATCACGAGCAAACAAATTCCTATAACTCCCACCTTCTTTTTCATTATAGTCTAAAATATTCATTAACTGTTTATAAATGTTTCTCAGAAAATCTAAGCAGGCGCCCGGATTCGAACCGGGGATCAGAGGGTTGCAGCCTCTTGCCTTAACCACTTGGCCACGCCTGCACGCATGACGCGTAAATGAAATAAACTGGGCCCGGAGGGATTTGAACCCCCGA
>JAHWIA010000077.1 GCA_019322855.1 Candidatus Woesearchaeota archaeon
ATAGATGTCGCTCTCGAAATAATCAACATCGTGCTGGATGCCGAACAATTTGTAAGTCTGGTTTATTCCTTCCAATGCCCATTTGTTCATCTTCTTCCATAGCTTGATAGTTTCTGGGTCTCCTTTTTCCCATTTCTGCAGCAATTCTTTTGCCTCATTCTCTAAGTTAGGATCCTCTGCAAGTTTTTTGTTATACAAAACATAATAAGCACCGACAAAATGGTCTGATTTCTGGTCAGGCTCTTCATTGTTGCCGAATTTCTTGTAAGCGAGCATGCTTTTACATATATGGATACCCCTGTCATTGATTAGATCTGCCTGTGTGACTTTTGCACCAAGATATTTGTATATCCTGCTGATGCTGTTACCGATAGACATGTTCCTTACATGACCGAAATGCAATGGCTTGTTTGTGTTAGGAGAAGGATATTCCACCATGACGCTCTCTGGCAGACCTACCAGTTTCAATGAAGGCATTGCCAAAGGCTGTGTAAGAATTCTTTGCGCGAAAAACGCCTTGTCAATGAAAAAATTAACATAAGGTCCGACAAATTTTATCTTTTCAACAGGAGGCTGTATCTTTATCTCTCCCACCAATTCCTGTGCTATCTGCTGCGGACTTTTTTTCTTTATTTTCGCCAGTGCAAAGCAAGGGAATGCATAATCGCCAAGAGTCGTGTCTGGAGGTATCTCTAGCAAACTGTCTATCTGTTCTGGTGACAGTTCTACATGTTCTGCCAGCATTGATATTATCTTCCCTCGTATTACCATTTTATTCTTCAACTCTTGTTAATTCTATATAAAACTATTTCCTGTTTATAAAGTTTCGTTCCCATTGAAATAAAAAAACGCGCCCGGCGGGAAATTCGTCGAAGCGAGCTTCGCCGAGTATTGAAGCTCCACTTCAATTTCGAACCCACTCCCCAGGCTTTCTGCGCGCTGCTCCGCAAGCTTGCACCATAGGAGGCAAACACCTAGAAGGCTTGCACCGAAGGCTTGCACCAAGAATGTGCCTTCTTGTCTGTGCCCTTTCTGGTAAACCCAGAAGAAGCCTGAGATTATATCCAGGTTAGGCTACGGGCGCATCAAAATAATCAATGAGAAATAACTCTACTAACGTCTACCAAACAAAATTGTTTTTTTAATTTTCTCGACGTGTTTCATGATAACAATAGGAAATTGAAGGATTTATTTAAAACTTTGGCAAGATTTAAATACCTTGCATATTGATAGAGATTAGATGAACCCATACAAGGCAAACATATGGAAGATGTATGCTTTCAAGTTCTTGATTAGTCTGCATTTTATCGGCGGAGTGCTTGTTCCTTTCTATCTGGAATGGGGAAAGATTAGTTTTACACAGATCATGCTTCTGCAGTCTATTTTTGCGTTCTCTATATTCGCATTCGAAATACCAACAGGAGCGATCGCAGACTATCTAGGAAGAAAAACCTCTATAATATTCGCATCTATTGCATTATTAATAGGCCCTATCATCTATACTTTATATCCAAGCATTATCTTGTTCATCATCGCAGAGATCATATGGGGCGCGAGTTATGCAATGCTTTCAGGCGCAGATGAGGCACTAGTTTATGACAGCCTGAAGAAGACCAAGTCTGAGAATAAATCGAAAAAGATATTCGGCAGGATAGGCAGCTTTGAAATAGCAGCATTGACAATCGCAGCGCCGATAGGAAGTATAATCGCAGGAACTATTGGCCTGCGCTATACAATGCTTTTCATGACTGTTCCGTTCATTTGCGCTACTGTATTGACCTTCTTCTTGAAGGAACCTAAGACAGAAAGGAAGATAGAATCCAAGAGACTTGTCAGGGATCTTGTTGACGGTGTGAAATATTTTAGAAATCACAAGATTCTAAAATCATTGGCATTCGACAGGATTGCGATATCTGTTCTTGTCTTTTTCATCGTATGGACTTATCAGCCATTGCTGACCCAATTAAATGTGCCAATAATATATTTTGGTTTTGTAGGAGCAGGGTTCATGGCTCTTGAAGTGTTCATCATGAATAATTTCGATAAACTTGAAAGATTCTTCAAGTCAAAGAAAGGCTATCTTCTGGCCAGCGCCCTCATCCCAGGAATAGGATTTATTCTACTAGGCCTTAATCCGTATGTTGCTATTGCTGTCATTCTGATTATCATCATAGGAGGAGTCGGCCTGTCTAGGCCTACTTTGTTCAGGAGCTATATGAACAAGCACATTGAATCGCATCATAGAGCAACTGTACTTTCTACATCATCTATGATAGAACGTTTTTCCGGAGCGGTCCTCTATCCTTTCATTGGCCTGCTGGTAGAATTCTCATTACAATACACTTTGATTATAATTGGCATCATAGTAATCGTATTCGCGCTATTATCGAAAGTAAAAGAAGAACATCTGATTGATTGATCACTGCTGTCTTACAAACTCTTTCATTCTGTGGACAAAGTCGACTGCGTCCTTTCTGTATTTGTCATAGTCTCTTCCAGAAATCGCATGTATTTCCCTGTGCACTATCTTCTTCATCAAATCATAGAACATCCTGATTATCCTGGTGTATTCCTCTTCCAGTTTTCCTTCCTGAACTAATTCTTTTTCAAAAAGATCAGGTATGTGTGAAGGTGAAGGAGGAATGAAACCTTCTGACATCAGTGCTGCGTGCGCAGCATCGATGACTGCCCAATACAAATCTAAAGTTGCCTGTGTCACGTGCCAACTAGCATTGTTCAGTGTGATCGGCGCTTTGCCGTAATAGTTGTTGATGGCTTCCTGTGTCGGCCTGATCCTTCCCCTGAACAAAAGCGCCTGCAACGGATCAAAGAAACCGCTGTCGATCAATGCATAACCGTCCCTCAAGATGTTTATCACTACAGGATCTCCTGCCCTGACATATTCCCAGAATGTTGTAAGCTTTAATGTTATGACGTGCAGCCTGTTGCTTGTATCTGCGATCTTGTTGTCCACAATGATCTTGTAAGTCTCCATCAATTCTGGTGTCAATTCCACATGAACATCATCGATTATTATCAGAACATCAACATCGCTGCTTTTCTTGTCCTGCGCTCTTGCAGTGCTGCCAAAGATCGTGATTACTTTCACCAGTTCTGGCAGTTCTGTATATACCTTTTTGGCAAAGTCCAGCGCTATCTTTATGTCTTTTTCATGATAGCTGTGTTTTGTAGGACTAGGCACCTCTTTTTCCCTGAATTTCATATATAAAGCAGATTGGTCAGCTATATTTTAATCTTTGTTACTTTTATACAATGGTTAATAGCAAATTATATAAAGACAATCAGACCGGAAGCAGATATGGTCACGATAGGCATTCCAAGGGCAGGCACAGGACAGTCCTATGGTATCTTATGGAAGACTTTTTTCGAAAAACTAGGTTTCAATGTACTTTTCTCACCAGAAACGACAAAAGAGATGGTCGATAATGGCGTGAAACATTGCGACAGCGATATCTGTTTCGCAATCAAGATTTATGTCGGCCATGTGCTGGAACTAAAAGATAAAGTAGATTACGTCTTTGTTCCGAGCATCAGCGATATTTCAGAAGATGCAAAAGCATCAAAGTTTGCTATACGTCCAGAACGCATAAAGCCAGACAAACAATTCCTTTGTTCTTATCACACTGCTCTTCCTTACCTGATAAAGAATATGTTTCCTGATACCAAACTATTGATCGGAAAATTAGGTTCTGACAGGCCAGAGATGAGGATAGGTTTGTTCGATATGATGAGCAAGCAATTCAAGAAAAAAGAACCAGAGATGCAGGCTGCGATAAAAGAGGCTTGGGAAGCAGATACTAAAGAAGAAAATAAAGGAGCAGAAGGAAATGCAGACGAATGGAAAAAAGCAAAATACAAAATAGCATTGGTCGGTGCAGATTACATCACAAAAGACAAGTTTTGTCTGATGAACATGCCTTCTTTATTGAAGAAAGAAAAAGCAATCCTGAGGAATATGAATCATCCAAGAAAAAGATCAGAGATGGACAGAAAGACCGCAGGTTTTTATGTTAACTGGGAAGTGGAGCAGGATGTGATTGACAGATATTTTGACGCAATTGACTGGAAAGAAATAGACGGCATCATCTATATCATGCCGTTCAGCTGCGGACCTTGTTTCTTGTTCCAGGAACAGGTCATCAATGAAAATAATGAAAAACCAGTCCTTATTCTGAATGTAGACGAATCACAGAATGAAACAAGGATCAAGACAAGGATCGAAGCATTCATGGATGTAATAAAAGGAAAAAAGAAGGGCAAGAAAAAATGAAAGTATCGTTTTATCATTTGGGGAACAGCTGGATCGCATTCAAGGGAATGATGGAAAAACTAGGTCTGGAAGTCGTCAAACCTCCAAAGATAACAAAAGCCACTTTG
>JAHWIA010000078.1 GCA_019322855.1 Candidatus Woesearchaeota archaeon
AAATACAAATAGGTGTAAAATGGCAAGAAAAGGAAGAATCATTGATCTGAAATTCGGCAAGAGCCCGTTCAGGGCTGCAGGAAACAGTAAAGTAATAAGCGGAACAATCCTTAACTTAAGAGGCGGCGGACAAGTGAAGTTCATAACGCCTGTCAAGGATGTCAATGTAAAAAAGCTCGGCTTGAATGTTCAGGTGGAATTCGAGCCTGTCAAAAGAACAGGTGTGAAATACAGAGAAAGGCACGAGCAATGGGTAACAATCACAAAAATATTAGGCTAAATGAGGTGAAATAATATGGCTAGACAAGGAAGAATCGTACAACTGAAAAAAGCAACTTCTCCTTTTAGAGCAGGAGGAAGGAAAAAGACAATCGAAGGTACACTTCGACAGGACAGGTTCGGTGCAGATGTTTCATTCGAAGCTCCAGCATCAATGGCTGCAAGATTGAAGCTGGGAACTGTTGTCGAGTTTGAAGGACTGCCAAGAAAACCGCAGGGAAGAACAGTTGACGAAAGGAAAGTTAAAATACTGAAGATTATCAAATAATTTTAACTTTTTTTTCAATGGCAAAGAAAGTAATCAGAAGAGGCAGAATCTACAAAGTAAAGAGGAACCTTAAGACAGGGATGATAAGAGGAACTCTTAGGGCAATCCCAAACGGAGCAGAGATTGAATTTGTACCTGTCTCTAACAAGGTGTTCAAGCAGTATGACATTGTTGATTTTGCCCTGACAAAAGGCAATCAAGCAGGGATGAACAAGAAAGCGATCATATTAAAAAAAGTCAAAGAAGGACGAAAGAGGTAAGAAAGATGGTAGGACAAATAAGAACTGGACGTATCTATGAAGTCAAACATACAAGAGGAGCCACAAAAGTAACAGGTATTGTTAGGCAAAGACCAAGAGGCGGAAGAAGTTACACTGGAACAAAGGTTAAGTACGAAGCGCCTTTAAATCTTAGACTAAAAGTGGACGACATTGTAGAATACAAGCCTGGCAGAATTATAAACAAGGAAAAGAACGTACGAATCATGCGAGTTACAAGAGTTGTGAAAAGAAAATAATTTTTTTATTTTAATAATATGGAAACCGGAGCAAGAATCGGACGCATATATAATGTAAGGACTTCTAGAGATGGTAAGATTACTTCTGGCTCTCTACGGCCGAGAGGCAAGGGAGGAAGCTGGAAAAGAACAAAGATAAAGTATGAAGCGCCTGCAACACTTGGTCTCAGGGTTGATGACATTGTTGAGTTCGAATCCGGCAGGATAATAAACAAGGCAAAAAACATCAGGATCATGAAGGTCAAGAAGAAAGTAGGTTCTTTGCATTGATTCCTGAAAACTTTTAAATACATCTTTCTAAGTAATTGCTTATATGACAGAACTATTGGCACCTGCAGGAAACTGGGAATCATTGACAGCTGCTGTCAAGGCTGGATGCAATAGTGTGTATTTTGGTGTGAAAGGCCTTAATATGCGGGCGAATGCCAGGAATTTCGAGCTTGGCGAACTGAAGAAAGTATGTGATTTTTGCCATTCTAACAATGTGAGATGCTATCTGTGCGTCAACACAATCACATATGATGAAGAGTTCGAAAAGATCAGAAAGATACTGGATGCTGCAAAAGAAGCTAAGATTGATGCGATCATCTGCTGGGACATGGGTGTTGTTAATCTAGTAAGAGAATATGATGCTTTTGAAGTCCATCTAAGCACGCAGGCAAGCGTGAGCAATATAGAAGCATTAAAGTTCTATTCAAAATTTGTTGACCGTTTTATACTGGCGCGAGAGCTCTCATTAGAACAGATAAAACAAATAAAAGAAAAAATAATAAAAGAATCTATTAAAGGTCCGAAAGGAGAGCTGATCAAGATCGAATGCTTTGCGCACGGTGCAATGTGCGTAGCTGTGAGCGGTCGTTGTTTTACCTCGCAATTTCTTTACGGACGGAGCGCGAACAGAGGGGACTGTATCCAGCCGTGCAGAAGAAGTTTCAAAGTAACTGATACAGAAGAGCCTGACAAAGAGCTGGAATTGGATAATAATTATGTGATGTCTCCTAAGGATCTTTGTACAATTGAATTTATTGATAAGTTGATAGATGCAGGAATAGACGCATTAAAGATAGAAGGAAGAAGCAGGAGTGTTGATTATGTTGATGTTGTTGTGAGTTCATATAGGAAAGCGATAGATGCCGTAGAAAAAGGCGGATACACAGACGAAATGAAACAAAAATTAAAAGAAAGATTGAAGACAGTCTATAACCGTAAGTTCTCAGACGGTTTCTACATGGGAAAGCCGATCAATGAATGGGCAGGCATCTATGGCAGTAATAGCAAAGCAACAAAAGAATATGTCGGTGTTGTGAGAAATTACTATCCTAAGATAGGTGTCGCAGAGATAAAGATTGAGGCAAAAAGTCTGGCTAAAGGAGATAATATCATGATAACAGGCAATGCAACAGGAATATTGAAACAATCTGTTGAAGAGATGCAGAAAAATCACAAAGACATCGAAGAAAGCAACAAAGGAGACATCATCGCAATAAAAGTCAAGGAAAAAGTGAGAAAGAACGACAAGGTGTTTATTATTGAAGCAAGTCCTGAATCCAAAGAGGAATTCAAAAAAGATTATGGAGACTGGCCTTTGCCAAAAGTCAAACAATTATGGGGTCTGTGGAAAAAAGACCTGTCAATGCAGGAAATCGCAGATGAAATGGGCATTCCTGTCAGGCATGTAAAGTATAAACTGCATAAGATACATTCTAATGTGTTGGAGAAAGGAGAAGCTGATATAGTTAAAAAACGTAAAAAATAAAATTAAGCTTTTATCTGATAAAATTCTATTACATTACCTTCTGTGTCTTTTGCCTGGAAAAGCTTGTATTCTTTTACCTTTTCCAAAGGCAAGACTATTTCACATTTTTTGCTTTTGATTAGTTCAAGCATTTTATTGATATTATCTACTTCAATATTCGGCACGACATTATTGCCAAAGGAAACCTTTTCATTGTCTATTTTCGGGTCAAAAAGAAGGAAGGTTATATTGTCAAACTCAAACAGACTCATCCTTTTGTCTTTGGAAGAAACCTTGACCTCGAAAATGTCTTCATAGAATTTTATTGCCCTGTCCATGTCCTTCACTGCAATATAGATTGCTTTGATCTGTGGTTTCATAGCCATTAAGTAAAAATGCAGATTAATAAACTTTTGGATAAAATTTATAAATTTATGAATATTTTTCTGTGATAATGGGGTTAATTACACTTTTATGGGATGCTTTTGAATTAGGAAGAGAAGGCAAAAGGTTGCAGGAATTTAATACCTGCTTCAAGGAAATGTTAAGTGCGGAGAAATATCCTAGAAAAATAGAATTATGCAGAGCAGACTTATACTATAATCAAGCAGCATTAGTTATGCATGATGACAAATGTAAAGAATTGGGCATTTTAGAAAGCATATTCTATAAAATTGCATCTATGTACCGCTATTATCAAGGATGAGATTTATATTTCGTCAAAAAAATGTAAAAAATTAATCATTCTCAAATACAGGTTCACAAAGATCTTTAACAGTTGATACGACTAAACAAGTAGTATAACCTAAAATTTGTTCAAAAGAGCTTCTTTTATCTAAAGCGATAGTAGTATCCCACGAGTGTTTGTATCCTGAAATAAGTCCATGGTAAAATACAGGCGATTTATCTAGCTTAAATGGAACACCCTTTCCACCCTCAGTCAATATAACAAAATTCGGTGTAAGATGAGCAATTTCTTCTCTCGATAAAGCCCTATCAAAAACTAATTGATTTGCCTTTAACTTTGGTTCAATTCTCTTATCAGACTTTATAAGGTCCAGTATTAAGGCAGATGCAAAAGAGATCTTATTCAAAAAATTGAATGAATTTGATTCAGGATTATGTTCCAAACCGAGTGCTGCAATATAATTATATGCTGCAAAAAGTCCTTCATAAAATTCTTTGGCTCTATCCCATTTAAAATAATTTGCAGCAATTCCTTGAAGCTCGTCGTTATGTTTAACTCTTGTAACTAAAGTATCAAGGCTTTCTTGATCTATTTCATCGAAATATATGATTGAATTACTCATTTTATATTTATCAATACAACATTCTATTTAAAGTTTTAGCTATTTGCTATCCATTAGTGGCGATATGAAGAGGTATAGACATAGTATGACACAAAACCATGCTAAACTTTTAAATACTAT
>JAHWIA010000079.1 GCA_019322855.1 Candidatus Woesearchaeota archaeon
ATTAAATTTGTATATGCGAACGGATGGATGTGATCTTGTGAATGGCAGTGCCTCCAATGTATGAATTTCTCGATTATGAAGAATACTATAATACCAATCAGCGTATAGACCGCGATATTCACGCCAAGACCGTATTCTTCAACAGCCTCTGGCAATAGATGAACAAAAGCGCCTGCGAACAATGCTCCTGCTGCAAAACTTACCAAGAACAATAGGATTTTCTTCAGCCGTTTCACACTCAGCACTAGAGTGACAATACCTATCAAAGAAATCAAACTAACAATGATGACGCTTGCAATAGAATACAGCCATATTTCGTTCATTTTGCCTCTTTTTATATTTTAAACAATAAAGAAGTATATAAAATTATTCGTGCGCTTAAACTTGAAGGTCAAGATAGTTTATGACTGTTTTGAATAATTCGCTTTCGTACAATTGGTACCTGTCTGTCCCCATCATTTCATCCATTGAAAATCCTTCTCTCTTGAACAAAAGTGTTTTTGATTTTTTAGGGGCCATACAGCCGTCATAGTGATTGATATACCTTCCCAAGGCGCCGGCCCTAAAGCCTCCGTCACCATAAAGCATCATTTCTTTGAGACGTTCAAAGAACTTATCCATTTCTTCTTCAGTCATTGTACTGAACAATGCGCCGCTCAATAATGCGAGCTCGAGATCTTTTTCTGGGATTTCTTTATCCTTTTCCTTTGCTGCAAAAGGATTGATTCTTTCATCTGGAATCCTTGCGTCAATACCTTGCGTCGCGCCTATGAAATATGCAAGAGTGACAGGATGTGATTGAAGATAGCCTGAGAATCGCATCGCAGGATAGTCCCTGACTTTTTTCAATATCTTTTCCTTGTCATAGTCTTTAGGCAAGTTATTATACGACTGCCAAAAACCATAGAAATCACTGCCAGGACTTCTGACGTCTCCTTTGGAATTAATCCTCGCTCTGAATTCAGATCCAAATACAGGCATCCTGATGATCCAATCATATGAATCACTTGAAGAATCGCTCTTGATTACATTAAGCATGGGAGAATTCAAAAACACCTTGATCATCCGCATCCGTTTGAAATTTTCTATGAATGTGAATTTCTCAGGACTGTCAGGATCATGTGCCCTCATGTCAATAACATGCCCTTTCGATATACTTTCCAGCAAATTTATCGTTCTCAATTAAACCCCTCTTAGGTATATATAGAAATCAAATATTTAAATGTATTGGAACTTTATTTTCTCTTTTTCTTCTTCTTTTTTGCTTTCATGCGTCTCTTCTCGAGCTTGTACTCGTACTTTCCAACAGGCTTCTTTTTCTTCTTGTGCATCTTATCTATAATCCACATGCTCAGATATCTTCCAAAGTAACCCACGAAACCTGCTGCAAAAACAATAGCTGCCCATTTCAATATCTGTGCGGTCAGTTCGTCCATGCAAAATATCTATGAACATATGTATATAAACTTATCTGTCAGAACTCGCGGGCAAATTCCTTGTAGAACTGTTTCATCGGCAAGTGCTGTGAAAACACGTAAGCAAAAAATCTTACCAATACTAACAGCACAATTATCGCCATGATAAGATAAACCAAATCGACTACAGGCCGTTCCAAAAGGATGAAAGATGCGCCGGCAGTTATCGCTGGCGGATGGAAGCTGTCAAAAAGATAGAGCAGTATCGCAATGCCGAAAATCACGAGAAACAGATTAACTGCAAGGTCAAAAGGCCTCAGAATGTTTAGAAGAAAAACAAAGATCGAGACAATGATGGAGATCACATACGCGATTATGGTTGTCCTCAACTTTGTCAAGTGGTGCGTGTGTATGTTAGCAAGAATTACTGCAGAAGCGCCGACACTGGCAAAAAGAACAACATTGAATGCATTGAACTCAAACAATAAAGTCAGGATGGCGACTGCGATTCCTGCGATCAAAGAAGGAACAAAGTGCTTGTGCCATAACCTTCGCTCTTTTTTTATCCACTTGCTTACCTGCATACTGTTGTTGAAACAATAATGATATATAAATCTTGTTTCTTCCAAAAAGTATTTAAAGAGAACCTGTATCTTGCTGTGCATGGCAAAAAAGGGGAAGTTGAAGGTGGGCATATTTTCTTTCACGTGCTGTGAAGGCTGCCAGTTCACAATCTTGTTTCTCGACAATCTTATGGAGCTTTTCAAGAAAGCTGATTTTGTCTACTTTGACCTGATAAACGAGAAGAACAGGAATGAAACCTTTGACCTGGCGTTTGTAGAAGGCGCAATAACAACAAAGAAAGAAGTCAAGAAACTAAAGATCATAAGAAAGAAATCTAAATTTTTGGTTGCATTGGGCGCGTGTGCATGCCACGGCGGAATACCGAGCATGCAGAATTTCATAGAAAGAGACAAATTAGGAAAGTATGTGTACAACCAAGAGATGCTGAAAGACAGCATAAAGACGACAGGGATAGGCGAGCATATCAAAGTGGACTATTACATGTATGGCTGTCCTATAATCAAAAGAGAGTTTGTAGAGTTCTTCAACAATTTTGTAAAAGGAAAGATACAGAAGGAATTTGAAGGGCCTGTGTGCGACCAATGTCCATTGAGGGGGGAGAATTGTCTGTTAAGAAAGAATCTTCCATGCCTCGGCGCAGTGACCAACGGAGGCTGTTACGCACCTTGTCCTCAGGAAAATATACCGTGCTATATGTGCAGAGGGCCGAGAGAAAAAGCAGACATTCCGACAGAAGTCAAATTGTTCAAGAAATTCGGACTTTCAGAGCAAGAAATCTATAACAAACTTGAGCATTTCAAGAATGTTGATGTGGAAAAAGTCTGTAAATATGTTCCTGCTTTCAAAAAATTGATGGGGAAGAAGAAATAATGGGAAAGGTAATCAAACTTAATCACATAACAAAGATAGAAGGTCATGCAAGACTCAATGTCAAGATAGATAATGGCGTGATAAAGAAGTGCGACCTTAATATCTTTGAAGGGAACAGATTTTTTGAAGGCATAATGCAGTGCGAAAAATACAATGAACTTCCGCCGATCGCAGCAAGGATCTGCGGAGTATGTTCTGTTGTACATCTTTTGACATCGACAAAAGCAGTGGAGAATGCATTGAATCTTAAAGTGAGCAAGCAAACAAAATTGTTAAGAGAACTGATACATCTGGGAGGCATCATACAATCGCACGCCTTGCATCTGTATTTTTTGGCACTTCCTGACTATTATGGTTTTGACAGTGCCATAAAGATGGCTTCCAAGCACAAGGATAAAGTAAGCAGAGCTTTAAGGATGAAGAAGCTGGGCAACTTGATAGTAAATATTGTCGGGGGAAGGGATGTGCATCCTTTGACAGTCGTTGTCGGCGGAATCTCAAAGTTTCCTACTGATGATGAACTGAGCATGCTGAAGAAAGAACTAAGAAAAGCAAGGGCTGATTTTGTGGCTACTGTTGAATTGTTCAACACCCTGAAGCATCCAAAGTTCGAGTTCTGCGTCGATTATTATGCAATCTCTGACAAGAAGAGATATAATATATATGACGGAAACCTGCACGGTCTTGTGCACAAGAAAAAAGACAAACATTGCACTAGTTTATGCACGATACCTACGCAAGATTATGAAAAACATATGAAGGAATTTTTCCAAGAAAAAAGCACTGCAGAGTTCGCAGTCATGGAAGGAAAAACTTACATGGTAGGGGCTTTGCCGAGATTCTGCCTGAATGCAGAGAGGCTGCCTAAAAAGATACAGAAATATATAAAATTTGAATTGCCGAGCTATAATCCGTTCCATAATCTTAATGCGCAGGCAATAGAAACACTTTGGTGCCTCGATAGATGCATGGAAATCATAGACGAAATAGGAAACGTAAAGAAAGAAAAACCAAAAAAGTTTGTTGTAGCTGCCAGGAAAGGAATCGGTGTGAGCGAAGCGCCGAGAGGCATCTTGTTCCATAACTATACCTTAGACAAGGACGGTTATTGCAAACGGTCAAATATCACAACACCTACTTCACAAAATCTGAGATGTATGCAGGAAAGTGTGAGAAAGTTTCTACCCTCAATATTAGACAAGGACAAGGAAGAAATAAAACTTGATGTAGAAAAATTGATCAGAGCGTATGACCCGTGCATCAGCTGTAGCACGCACTTCCTAGAAATGAACTGGGAATAATTCTTTCAATGTTTGTTTTACTTTTTCTTCGATTGTTTGCTCTTCTGCAATAGGA
>JAHWIA010000080.1 GCA_019322855.1 Candidatus Woesearchaeota archaeon
TGCTGATGAGTATGGCAATGCAGAAGAAACAGGCGTCTGTGTGATGGACAATAATGAAGAAGTTCTAGTGGACCATGAGCATGCACCTGGACTGTCTAGCACGTTCGGACAACTGGTGAAAAAAGAAATGGCTGCCCTTGAAAAACAAAAAGAAGAAGAAAAACAAAGATCCAGAAAGAAACTATCAGATTTTCTGGACGGGTAAGCTTTCAATGTCCTGGCGTATAAACCAAAATATTTATATCCTATTTCTTGTTTTGTATTTAAAAAGTGATAGAGACCATTATTGAATATCTTATCGGAACATTGTTTCCTTTAGTATGGGAATTATTGTCAAGGCCCTGGCTGCATATAGATACTCTATGGATGATACTTCCCTTGATCTTAATACTTGTATTGATCCATCTTTATTTCGGAAGATACAGGAAAGAAGAACTTGGATGGAACTCTGCATTCGGCAATTCTGTCTCTCTATTATGGATCTGCGTGATACTCGGTCGTGATATTGTGCAGAGGCACGGGTTCGAAACATTGTATTCTGAATTCTTGACAAACCATTTCGTGATGTCAGATGTCATACTTGTCTCTATACTGACTGTCTGGGTCATTGTGCTTCTTTTTATGAACTATTTCCATGTCCTGCCCAAGAAGATAGCCTTTATAGTGTCTTCCTCTGATTCTGTCTATATCCTGGCATATGTGATCATATCGCTTGTAGTTGGAAATTTTATAGTAGACAAACACGTGATACTAGCAGCTGTTGTTGTGTTTGTATTGCTGACTGCTGTACTTGAATTGATAAAGATAATAACGCCAATGAGCAGAGGCTCACTGACTTCTGTGAAGAAAAAGAAAAAGAAAGATAAAAAAAAACATTGAGAGAGTTCTTGGATGAGTAAGCTTTAAATATTCAGGGGAATGGGCTCATTCATGGCCGAGTCTTTAGAAAGGGTAGTTGAATTCTCAAAGATTTTTTCTGCCAAATTTGACAATATTATAGCTGAAATTGTAAGAGAAGGGAATAGAACACATCTTTTGCTTGACGATGACTTTGTGCTTAAAGGTGCGTATGTCATGCTAGAAGACGGCGATGACGTTCTCAGAAAGGACTTTGATTTTAGTTTGTACGGCCTGGCAAGAGATGGCAACAGGATTATTTTTGGCGGGAATTCTAATAAAACAGGCATTTTGATCGAGATGGAAGAACGCGAGGAAGTATCAAGAACAGAGTATGAAGCAAACATATCTTGTGTTGCTGTTTTTGATAACAGGAGATATATAGGTCTTGTAGACGATGCTGCTAAAGAATGCTTTCTTTCAATAGAAGAAGACGGAAAGGAAGTTTCAAGAGTAAATCTTGATGGATTGGTATTGGCTATTGCAAAAGACGACAAGGGCAGGATACTTCTAGGCACAGGACTTTCTGATGAGAATAAAGGATCTGTTATTTTTCTTGAAAATGATAAAGAAGTATCGAGAATTAATTATGATGGAATGGTGACGGGCATTGCTGTGGATGGCAATAAGATGTTTGTAGCGCATGCTGATGAAGACGAAGATAAAAGTATATTGACCATATATGAAGATGGAAAAGAAATAGACAGAAAAGAATTCGATGAACAGCTGTTAAGTCTTGATATTTGTGGTGACGAGATAACCTATGCCCTGGCTAAGAGCATGAATGAAACTACGCTGGAAACACACAAATTCAGGGACATATACAAGATTCCTGTGGAAGAAATGGAGAAACCAAACCAACTATTCGAGAGAATGTTGATGGTGGAAAGATTCTATAAACCGAATGATATTAAAGCACTCATTGCAAAAGATAGATCGCTTGATGAAGAAACAATAGTTGCCAGTGAAGACGACAGGATCTCCCTTGCACTTGAAGAAAGATTCAAAGAGCTGGGATTCAAGAAAAAGAACGGTCCTTTTTTACCTGGATTTGGGCAGAAATATACATACGTGTCTGAAAATCTCTTTGTAACTGCAATCGCAAAATACTATGAAAAAAATGAACTCGTTTACATGCTGGGCTTCTACGGCAGACCAGACAGCAATATAAAAAATACAATGAGCGAAATAAGAAAATTCTTCAAAAAACAAGGCTTCAGAAACATAAGACTTAAATCCGGCAGCAGACGAACATATGATTTTGAGTAAGTTTTAAATATTCAAGGGAATGGGATGGTTATATGGTATGTGACGAATGCAAAAAAATAGGACACAGTTATGATGGGGATCCTTTTTTTCATCGTGATGTAGACTATAGCAGAGATCATCCAACCTATGTCTGCGGTTGCGGACAGAGATGGTGGTGCTATAATAACTTCTATAGGATGTGGACAACAGTAGATGACGATAAAACATGGGAAACAGTACTAGGAGGCTGCCAAAGACCTGTCATGGTGGGAAAACCAGCCATCAGCGTAGACAGACTATACGAACTAGAAGAAGAACAGAAACAAAAACTCGAAGGCGAAGTTGCAGACGAAACTGAAGGCTTGGAGAGTAAATGATGAGAGAATATCTGATAAACGCAAGAGAAAAGTTCAACGAGAACGTCAAGCATTATGGTAATAAGGTTCGTGAGGGTTTAGGTGATACGCTTACTGCGGATGTGACTGCTGTGGCGCCTGTTTCTATATTCTTAGGCACATGGATAGGAATTAATTGTTATACTGCTCTGCAACAGCAAGCCTCTGGATTGGTGGACAGATCAGTAAACGCACCAGAATACCTGGAAAGACTCGCTGCAAGCACAACAATAATGATGCAAGGAGGCGTATCAAACATAGCAGGCATTGTGTACGGACTAGGAGCTATGTTCTTCATAGGCGGTGCTGTTGTCGGACTGGATAATTTGACGCTGAGAGAAGAGAATGGGGAATAAATGGGATGCTTTTTGTGAAACTATGGATATGAAAAGATTATGGAGACAGAAATCTCTTTATACTTTGGCTCAGATTGCAGCAATCCTTTCCGGAACTTGGATTGTAGGAGCAGGGATGTTTTTAAATATGGGTTTTGGCAAAACTGCGTTAACTTATAATTTATTGGATTCTGCGATATCTAATAATGAAAGTATTTCTAAAATATTATTAGATGCTGCGGTTTCAGTCAATAGTGCAGCAAGTGCAAGTTATGATTTTCATACTAGGTTGTTCTATATAGCATTTACGTTTGGGCTTATTGCTTTATTTGCATGGTTCGTTGGTTCAATGCTAGAAGATTAATTCTATTTCCCAAACACTTTAACCATAACCAATATTGCAGCCACTACAGATATCAACAGGTACCAGTACCACTGAAGATACAGAATATCTGCCCAGACTTTCGCCAGAAACAGCGCGAAGAAGAAGGCTGATATTTTTATCAGCTGCATATCGCCCCATTTGAATTTCTTTATGTTTTTGTTGCACCAGGATATGAATCCCATTTTATAATCACCTCTTTTTTTCTTCGTAAGCCAGCATTTCGCTGAACATGTATGTTACCATTCCGTAAGTTACTGGAGCTAAGCTGCAGAAGCCCAGCAGTCCTGCAAAACATTCATATAACGTGTCTAAGGTTTTCATGTCATAGCCTAATGGTTTTGACAATGCTATTGGCACCAGCATCAAGCCTCCTATTAAAATAGATCCCAATCCCAATCTTCTGTATGATCTTGCTTTTCTCTCCAGTTCTTGTGATGCAGGGCTTGCTCTTTCTTCTAGTGATTTCTTTTTCATCTTTTCTTCAAAAACTCTTTTATTATCTTGTACATTTTGGCGTAGCCTTGCTTGTTAGGGTGTACGCCATCTATTAATAACTTAGTGTAATTTGTTTTTATCATTTCGTTATATACATCGATGTAATTGCCTTTTGCTATATTTCTAATAATGGCATTGAATTGCTGTACTCTTTTGTTAAAATAATAATCGCCTTCAAAAGGGGCTGATCTTTTTTCATCTACAGGAGTTATTCCAACAAGAACAACATCATCTGTATATTTCTTTGCGATCTTCACGATCTTCAATAAATTCCGTTTGAATTTCAGCGGTGATGTTTGCGGTTTTTTAGTATTTTTAACTTCCCGTAGATCATTCATACCTATTCCAATAAGAATAATAAAGGTGTTGTCAGGCCTGTAATACTGAACTCTAGCCTTTGCTTCAGTTTCTATTCTAGCTAATAATTCTGCAGTACTGTCTCCAGGAACACCGA
>JAHWIA010000002.1 GCA_019322855.1 Candidatus Woesearchaeota archaeon
GTTTTTGAATAAAAGAAACCGTCCCCATCTTACTGCAGTATTAAATTTGACAAGAGTTTTGTCCAGATCAAAAAAAACAGCAATGTTTTTCTCTCTTTTTTTTGAAAGTTTAGTTCTTCTGTGTCTTTGTTTCTTCTTTTTCATAAAATCAAAACCTCTTTTTGCATAGCTTTGTCAAAGGGCAGCTCTTGCATTGCGCTTTTTTCTTGCAGAACAATTTTGCGCATTCAACAATCAATGCATGATATTCCTTGAACAGTTGAATATCGGATTTTAATGAATCTATAAATATCTTTTGCAAATCATGATAGTCAATATCTTGTTCGCAAATCCCGACTCTTGAAAAAATCCTTCTCGTATATGCGTCTATGACAAAAGAAGGCTTGTTTCCTGCATACAAAAGAATGCTGTCAGCAGTCTCAGGACCAATACCTGTTATCGACAATAGTTCTTTCCTCAGCTCGTCTAGAGGCCTATTGAAGAAAACCTTGACAGATGGATAATCAGAAAGATGTTTCGCAAGAATCTTCAATCGTTCTGCCTTTTGGTTGTAATATCCTGCAGGCTTGATGAGTCTGGAAAGTTTATTCAGACTTATTCCTTTGATGACATCGATATCGATCAAGTCGTTGCTGCATAGATTGACTATTGCCTTTTCAGCGTTCCTCCAGGCAGTATTCTGCGTAAGAATCGTTCCTATTATTATCTCAAATTCAGGATTCTTTATGCCTTGGATAGGCCACCAATTTTGCTTTCCGAAAGCCTTGTATAATTCTTTATAACAACTCAGAATTATTTTCTTTTTATCCGAAACTTTCATTTTAGAATTCTTGGAATTCATCAAGTTTTCTCAGATAACCTTTTCTTTGAAGCCAGCCGACTTGGGTCTTGTTGTATTTGAAGATCACGTCCCCTTTCTCATCTCCGCTATGCTCCCAAGGTTTTACAACAACAATGTCTCCTTCCCTGACCCATAGAAATCTTTTTATCTTGCCCGGAATCCTGCAGATTCTTGTCTTTCCGTCAAGGCATCTTACAGACATCCTGCTCGCCCCTAACCTTTTTTCCACAACACCAAAAGTCTGTTCTCCTCTAGGAAGCTTAATTCTGCTGATCTGCTGCTGTTCAAATTCTTCTTTTGACAGTTCTTCTTTCTTTTTCTTCATTATTAATCACTCAAAGAATGAGGGTATTTAAAAGCTTTTGCATGGTTTGCAGATTTATTGCTTTTCCAGGACCTCGCAGTACTTCTTTGCAACTGCATTCTTAGGATCTGCCTTTGAAACGTATTCAAAACACTTCTTTGCAGCTGCGAGATTTCCGGTCCTGAAACTGGCAAGTCCGAAACCGAAAATTGCACCGACATGTCTCCTGTTTACATCTATGACTTTCTTGAATAATTTTTTCGCAGTCATAAACTGTTTCTTTTTCAAGGACATCACTCCAAGATGATAGTGCGCCACCAAATCATTTTGATCAAGTTCTATTGCATTCTTATAAGCCTGCACAGCATTCGCATCCATCTTAAGCTCATGATAGATTGGAATTAGATAAGAATAAATCTTTGGAAAATTTGGGTCAAGTTCTACTGCTTTTTCAAATACATCCTTTGCCTTGTCAAACTTTCTTTCTTTCAAAAGACTCTTTCCTTGTTCAACCAAATCTTCTGCCTTTGTTTCTTTCTTTTTTGTCTTTCTCTTATTTTCCTCTGCTTTTGTCATCTTTCTTCAGCCTTTCTTTATCTTATCAAGCTCTTCCATTGCTTCGATCATCTCATCTGTTCTCTTGAGATAATCATACACTTTTATTAAATTATTGTGAAAACTCAGCTCTTTTGGCATCTCTTGCCTGCTCTTTTTCAGCAGATTTATTGATTTCTCATACAGTTCAAGATTAAGATAGCACTGCACTAAGTTATTTATTATCTTGACCTTCAAGGCATCTGTCATCCTCATATTTGAATCCAAGATCTGTTCATACAAAGCAATTGCTTTCGGCACATTATTAGTAACAGAATATAAGTAAGCAAGATTATTCACAATAAAAACATTCCATATCTTTTTCTCTACAGATTTTTCATAAACCATTATTGCTTTTTCAAATTCTCTTTTTTTCATCAGCAAAGTTCCAAGACCAACATAAGCTTCAATCTTATTAGGATTGAACTTGACACTCATCCTGTAACATTTGATTGCATCATCTAGCATGTTTTTCCATTCATATATTCTTCCAAGAACAAAATAAGAATCAGAATCTTCATTATTTACTTCGATTGCTTTTACAATGTATTTTTTTGCTGTTTCCAAATCTCTCTTTACCAAGTATAATTTTCCGACATCCGAATATGCTTTAGGATTTTCAGGAGTTCTCTTAATCTGTTCAAAACCAAGATCAAGATACTTCTGCAGTTTTTCAGGACCAAAACCTCCTTCCTGTTCAAATATCATGTGCAGTATCTGGATATTGGTATTTATTATTTCAAGATTCTTTTCTTCAATTGACGGCTCTACAACTTCATGTATCTTATTTCTGTAACTAATACCTTTCCTATTCCTAAACAATCTTGTTATGGGCTTGCTAATAAAAGGCATAAGATCTTCAACTTCTTTATATGAACCCGTAATCCCAAAACGATTTGTTTCATCCACCTTTACATAATCTGTTTGGTTCAAATAATATGCAACTGCATCTTTATTCTCAACCAACTCTTTTATCATATCAATTTCCTGCTCTGCAATCATTTCATCAGCATCAAGAACAAGAATCCAGTCGCAAGTCGCATGTTTTAATGAGAAATTTCGTGCTGCACTGAAATCATTCACCCATTCGAAATCAAATATGTTGTCTGTAAATTTCTTTGCGATTTCCTTTGTCTTATCAGTACTGCCAGTATCAACAATGATAATTTCATTTGCAAGGGATTTTACACTATTTAAACAGCGTTCAAGCACTTTTTCTTCGTTCTTCACTATCATGCATACACTTATTGTTGCCATCTTCCCCCTTGTTCGAGAGGATACGAATAAATTTATATAATTTGCCTTTTTAATTGAAAAAATGAAATACATCTCAGACCTGCACATCCATTCTCGGTTCAGCAGGGCAACAAGCAAACAGCTTGACATAAAGCACATGGAAAAATACGCCCGGATAAAAGGCCTCAATCTCCTTGGAACTTCTGATTTCACGCATCCAGAATGGATCAAAGAATTGAAGAAAGAACTGACAGAAAAAGAAAAAGGGATCTTTAGGACAAAAGACGGTTTTCCTTTCATCCTACAGACAGAACTTTCATTGATTTACTCGCAGGATAATAAAGGAAGAAAAGTTCATCTTGTTTTATTTGCTCCTGACTTTGAAGTTGTTTCGCAGATAACAGACGAACTCTTGAAAAGAGGCAGAGTTGATTATGACGGAAGGCCTATCTTTGGGATACCTTGTCCTGAGTTTGTCGAGAAGATGAAATCCATCAGCAAAGATATCGAGATTATTCCTGCGCACGTCTGGACGCCACATTTCGGTGCACTCGGCGCGAGCAGCGGTTTCAACAGCTTGAAAGAATGCTTTCTTGACCAAGAAAAACACATCTTCGCTCTCGAGACAGGACTGAGCAGCGATCCTGCAATGAACTGGCGCCTCAGCCAACTTGATAAATATACACTAGTAAGTTTCTCAGACAGTCATAGTTTCTGGCCGTGGCGTTTTGGAAGAGAAGCTTGTGTTTTTGATTTTGAAAAATTAAGCTATGATAATATCTTAAAGGCTGTCAGGGAAAAGAAAGGCCTGATACAAACACTGGAATTCTGGCCGAGTGAAGGAAAGTACCATTTCGACGGCCATAGGAATTGTAATGTCTGCCTCGATCCAAAAACCGCAATGAAGAACAATAACCGCTGTCCAAAATGCAATCGTTTGTTGACAATAGGTGTCGCCCACAGAGTAGAAGAGCTTGCAGACAGGCCAGAAGGATTCAAGCCGAAAAATGCAATCCCATTCATGAACCTCATTCCTTTGTCAGAGATACTTGCAAAAAAACTCGGCAGCGGAGTCGCGACCAAAGCGGTCTGGGAAGAATACTATAAACTGCAAAAAAAATTCGAGTCAGAATACAATATTCTTCTGAATGTATCAAAGAAAGAACTGGAAGATGTGACCCATCCAAAGATAGTAGAAGAAATCATCAGGAATAGGGAAGGAAAGATAGAAGTCAAGGCAGGCTATGACGGCGTCTATGGCGAACCGCAGATCTCGCCGTTAGAAGGAAAAAAGAGCATAGATGTCAATAAAAATACTTTCCCTGCAAAACCACTTTCAAGCAAGACAAAGAAATCAGCAGAAAAAGGAGAACAAGCCACTCTTTCTGGATTTTAAGGATAAAGACAAAGATTTATAAATAAACTTCTGATTTTCTCCTAGTATGCCGCGGTCGCATAATCTGGCATTGCGCGGGCCTTGAGAGCCCGTTTCCTTCGGGATATCCCGGTTCAAATCCGGGCCGCGGCGTTTTTCATTCTAGAACTATTAAATTTACAAAAAAATATTTTAGATGTTTTTAAGAATTAAAATAAAAATTATTTACTGGTTCCAGCCTTCCATTCCTTGATCCAGCCTGTCAATGTTTCTGCTCTTTCAATCTTCTTTGGTTTTTTTCGTTTCTCTCTCTTAGTTCTGATAAAGATAGGATTTTCTTTCAGAAGTTTCTTTGCATAATTCAATTTTCTATGGCTATTACTATATATTGTGAAAAGCTCATCACCTTTTGCGACTTGATCGCCTATGTGTTTTCTTAAATAAATTCCTGCTTTCTTGTCTATAGGTGCGCCCGCTCCTTTGGCAACTGCAGCAATAAGATTATTGTCAATGTCAAAAACCTTGCCTGTCTTGTCTGATCTATACTTATAATTATACTTTGCGACTGTTATCTCAGAGGACTTTGTTATCTTTGCCCCTTGCGCCTTTACTATTTCAAGAAATTTTTTATACGCTCTTCCATCATTCAATATCTCGCCTGCTAAAACATGACCTTTCCCTCTCTTTGCTTTTCCTGCCATCTCTAGAAGCTCTCCTGCAACCTTCAATGCCTTGTGCTTTAGATCTGCAGGAGCCCTGATATCGTTCTCATAAATCCACAAGATGTCACGCGCTTCCAATGCAGGGCCAATGCCGTTTCCGATAGGCTGCCTGCCGTCTGTAAGCAGGACTGTCATATTCACTTTGAAATTTTTTGCAATATCAAGAAATTTCCGTTTCAAATGCAGGCCTGTTTTTCTGTCAACCTTTGCATCATTCGCCACAGGAATATCTATCAGAATATCTGTAGCGCTTACTGATAATTTCTTGGCCATGATGCTGGCCAACAACTGTCCTTCTGCGTCAAGAGAAAGCGGATGCTCAACTTCTATGATTTCATCGTCTGCAGGCGCGAGATTCAAGGCGCCGCCCCAGATGATGCATCCTTTGACTTTATCGACTATCTTCTTCATTCTCTTCATAGGGATAGTTACATTAGCAATGACCTCCATTGCATCAGCAGTTCCTGCTGGAGAGGTTATGCTCCTGCTGCTCGTCTTTGGAATTGTCAGACCTGCTGCAGCACAAATTGGAACTACCAAAGGAGTTGTCCTGTTGCCTGGCAATCCGCCAATGCAATGCTTGTCAAAAACCCTCTTGCTCCTCGGTTTAAGAGTGTTGCCGCTGTCCACCATGCTGTTGGTCAAAGCCACTGTCTCTTTCTTTGATAAACCATTAAGATAACAGGCAGCAACAAAATATGTGATTTCAGCCTTGCTCAGCTTGTTCCTACCTATATCATTAATTATAGTCTCCATCTTTTCTTTGTTAAGCTCTTTGCCTTCTAGTTTTTGCTTGATAAAACTAACAGAAGCAGGTTTCTCTCCAACCTTGACCCTCACTTGGCCTCCTGTTTTGACAGAGATAAGGTCACTGGCTTCCTTGAACAATCCCAGAGTCCCGGGCTTAACAATCTCATCATCACGAGCAACATCAACCAACGCAGTTATTTTTTTAGAGCCCTTTCTTATCTCAATCCTGTCTTGCGGGTATATGTCAAGAACAATAGCATCATTAATGTGAACTAACGCTATCAATTCTCCTGTCTTTATGCCTATAAGTCTGACCTTGAACTTCATTTTATTTTTTCTTTTTTCTGCCGTCTTTTAGTTCTGACTGATGCTTCATCTCTCTGTATATGTTGAACATTGCAATCATGAGCATTAGTATCAGAGGTCCCAAGAATATTCCTATCAGACCAAACCACATCAGACCGCCGAAAAGACCCAAGATAATGACTGCCATGTGTATCTTGGTTTTAGCACCGATAAAATAAGGCTTGATGAAATTATCTATCAAGCTGATGAAACCTATGCCCAAGATGAAAAGTATCACACCTTTCCAGATGAATATAGGATTGCCTGTTGCGATTCCAGTAAATATCAAGCCAATAGATGCAGGCGCCCACACCACCCAAGTACCTATAGGTATGATCGCAAACAAGGTCATTACTGCGCCCCAGAAGATAGGACTGCTTATGCCTAAGAAATAGAATATTAGCCCGCCTATTATACCCTGGACAAATGCAGTCAGGAAATGACCGTATAATACTGCGTATATTGTTTCTTTTGTCTGATTAAATAAATGATCCTGGTGTCTCTTATCTAGAGGCAATAACTCCTTGACAAAGGCCAGTAATTTCTTACCGTCAATCAAGAAAAAGAAGAGCATTACTATGAATATGAAAAGGTCTATCAGCCTGCCGGGCAATTTAAAGATGAAAGAACCGCCATAATTCAAGAGATATTCCTGAACTTTATCTCCTGCCAGTTGAAGATAGTATTTTGTCTGAGGCTCGCCAAGGAAAGAATTTATCTTCTGCGAAAAATCGCAATAAACACTCTTTTCACAGGCCGTAGGAAATAGTTCTCCGGCATACAATTTCTGCTTTACTGAAAAATATGTGACAAATGTTTCTTTTGCCAGATTCTTTACAAGATAACCAACAGGAATTCCCACTCCTAATAGGATAATGATAATCAGTATGATCGCGCACAGATGTCTGTTTTTAATGTACTTCTTCATCCATCTGTATATAGGAAATACTGCAAACGCGACAATGACGCTTGTCAAAATAGGTATGAGAAATGGCAGTATCAGCCTGAACGAAAGGTAAATGACAATAATTCCAAGAACTATCAACAGATAAGCCCTAAAATTCTTGATGTCTAATACATTATTTCCTCTTTTTGCCATGCTCCACAAATAGAGATTATACGTATATAAATCTTTTGTATATGATATTAATCTAATTGAACAAAGTAATCAGAAAAATCAATAGCGTTTGGCATAGACTTCCTTCAGCAATATAGCTATGCAAACAATGACTGCAAAGATTATCAAGAACATGATGAATGCCTTGGTGAAAGCTTCTTTTGGATCGCCTGTTATTTCTGGTACTAGCTCTGGCGGAGGAGCTACTTCTTCAGCAGGCTCTTCCTCAACAACTACTTCTTCCTCAGGCTCTTCTATCTCTGCTGCAAATTCCACTTCTTCTATGACTTCTGGAACTGATTTTGGTGTAACAATCTTTTCGCACCTCCCTTCCAGCCATCCTATAGTTTCTTTTCCATGCTTTTCGCAGAATTGATCGCATTCGTAAACATCATTAACATTCACTAATTCTCTCGGGCCATCCTCGCAGTAACAGCAGTTCTGTCTCAGTCTTAAGGTCGCAAACTTTACAACAAAACCTGTTGTAATCGGGTTTATGAAATAATCAGGCTCTTCTTTCAGCCAGCTTTGTCCGACAATGCCTGATTGATACAAGTCTCCTGTCCAGCTGTAGTGCTTGTCCTGGTTTGCATCGACAAAGACATCGAACAAACCTTTGTTCACATAAGGGTCGCTGCTCAGTATGTTTCCAGGCTCATCAGCATAATCAAAAGTTCTTGTCTGGCCGGTCCCATAAGGCCTTCTCGGCTTAAGATTCTGAAGGTCAAATTTGCCTAAAGAAGTAAACGGCAATCTTCCCTGGTCATCAGTTTTCACAGTAAACATTCTCAATACATCGTTTACTGTCCTGCTTTCAGAATAAAACGGAGTGGTTCTTGGGATATAGAATCTCGGCAGTTCGTCTTCATACAATTTCTGGTCCCAGACAACATAGATGTCAACCTCTGAATTTGGCTGATACATATTGACATATTTAGGCATGTATTCTTGAGTCTCGATATTATAACCTACATTATGCGTCCTTGCAAAGAATTCATTCAATGTCTCATATATCCTCCCATCACATAAATAAACATTCTCAGTGTCAACAAAAGAAGTCTTTGGCTTGCCGAATGCATCACATATGTAGATGCTGTCATAATATTCTGCTGAAAGCTTGGCAGGCGATTGTGAATTGATGGTCTGTACAGGCACTATTGATTCTGACGCACTAACAATATTGATTGAACCTAGAATAAATAATAGAATCACAAATACAACAAGCATAAATCTATTCCTTTCTATACCTCTTTTTCTCATAATCTGATTAAAAAACAAGCAATACCCATATATAAAGGTTTCTGAAAATCATATACAAGAATTCATATAGGAAATATATAGAAAATGGGCCCTCCCGGACTTGCACCGGGGACCTTCGCCGAGTCAAGGCGACGTCATAGCTACTAGACCAAGGGCCCTTGATTTTCTTGATTTTTATTTGATTTTTTCTAATTTTTTTTGGAAAGTTTCAACATTCCTTGGTTTCAGTTCAATTGCCCGCTTTAAAATAGTTTTCGCTTCTTTCTTCTTGTCAAGCTTCACAAGAAGATTGACGAGTTTATTCATCAAAATATAATAATACGGATCATTGCTGTTTCCAACACTGTTGATCCCTGACTTATAAATCTTTACTGCCTCTTCTACTTTTTCGCTCTTTTCAAGGATAAAGCCGAGATTATTATAGACCGCAGGACTTTTTATGCCATTGTTGAAGGCATCTTTCATCACATTATAAGCTGTCTGGAATCTTCCTTCTTTTGTATGTATTGCTGCAAGCTTGACATAAGCGATCTCTTTCTTTGGCTGTTTTTTGATTGCCTTTTCCAGGAATTTTATTGCTTCATCCTTTTTTTCTTTTCCTAACCTCAAATCTGCAAGATGTATGTATGGCATTTCAAAATCAGGATCCAATTTGATAACTTTGTTCAATTCTTGTTCTGCTTCCTTATTCATACCTTCTGAAAGATACATCAGTGCAGTCTGATAGTGTATCTTAGGAATGTTGGGGGTCAGTTCCAATTGTTCCTTGATAAGTTTGTTGTATTTCTTTATCTTTTCCTTGTCAAACTGCTTGCTTTTTTTGAATTGATAGTGATGTATCGGAATATTTGTTCTTATTATTCTTCCCCCTTTGCTTGATATCGAATCAAATATTGTTTCATGTATCTTATATCTGAACTTGTATCCCTTGCCGTTCCTGAATAATCTGACAAGAGGGTTAGGATGATAGCCAATTGCTCCCTTACTCAATTTGTTCTCAGGACTTACGCTTCGCCAGCCATAGAAATTCTTATTATCAGTGTAATTTATCTGATCAAGAATAAAAGCTACAATTTCCTGTTTTCCCTTTCCTAGATTTTTGTCTGCTTTTTCAACTAGTTCTTTTATTCTCTTCCAGTCTTGTTCTGTGATTACTTCATCAGCATCCAGCACAATGATCCAATCGCTTCTTGCATGTTTTATAGATTCATTCCTTGATGCGCTGAAATCATTCACCCATTTTCTGTGGAAAACCTTTGCGCCAAAATCTTTTGCAATCTTCACAGTATTGTCTTTGCTGCCAGTGTCTACTATAACTATCTCATCAACATACTTCTTTGCAGAATCTAGACATTCCTGGATAAAATTGTCTTCATCCTTTGTTATCATGCATAAGCTTATAGTCGTCATCATGTCCTCAAACCAGAATTTGAATATATAAAATTAACTAAAAATAATTGAAAAAAGATTACATCATGCCAGGCATACCGCCCATGCCACCCATTCCTCCGGCACCAGGTCCTGGACCAGGCATTGCATCTGCGCCCTTGCCGCCTGCAATCACATCGTCTATCCTTAAGATCATCACTGCAACTTCTGAAGCGCTCTTGATTGCCTGTGTCTTGATCTTTAATGGCTCTATTACTCCTTCTTGGAAACTGTCCATTGCCTTGCCAGTGAAAACATTCACTCCTGCCCATTTATTGCCATTATCGTGCATGCTTTTTAGTTCTGCAATAACATCGATTGGATCAAGACCTGCGTTCTCTGCAAGAGTCTTAGGAATTATCTCTAGACTATCTGCAAAAGCACTCACTGCCAATTGTTCTCTTCCGCTTAGGCTGTTTGCAAACTCTCTTAGCTTCTTGTTCAATGCGATCTCTGGAGCGCCTGCACCGCCAACAATCTTCTTGTCTTTTAATGCAGCAATGATTCCGCCAATCGCATCATCAATCGCCCTCTTGACTTCTGCGACAACATGCTCTGTTCCTCCCCTGACTAAAATAGTGACTGCTTTTGGATTCTGGCAGTCTTCAACATAAATCATTTCTTCATCCCCTATCTTGTCCTCGTGAACTGCGCCTGCATTTCCAAGGTCTGCTTCTGTCACACCTTTCAGGGTTGTCAATAATTTTGCATCTGTGGCTTTTGATAATTTTTCCATGTCACTCTTCTTGACCCTTCTAGCAGCAAAGATGCCTGCTTTTGCAAGATGATGCTGTACCATGTCATCTATACCTTTCTGGCAGAATACAACATTCGCACCAGTCTGGATGACATCGTCTGCAAGTTTCTTAAGCATTCGTTCTTCCTGTTCAAGGAAGGCCTGCATCTGGTTAGGGTCTGTGATTTGGATTTTTGCATCTGTCTCTGTCTCTTTCGCCTCTAATGCAGAATTCAACAATAATATCTTGGCATTCTCAACTTTCTTAGGCATTGCATAATGAACCTTTTCCTTGTCCAATAATATACCCTTGATCAATACTGTATTCTCAACACTCTCTCCGACTTTCTTTTCTATCTTTACATTTGTAGAGTCAATACTTCCATCTGTTCCCACAATCTGGGTAACTGCATCAACTGCAAGAATCGCCAGTTTTTCTTTTGCGACTTCTGCACTCTTTCCTACCATAGCAGTCATCGCTACCTTCATAAGCATCTCCTTGTCTTCTTTTGATATGCCTTCTCCTATCTCCTGCAGAATCTGCTGCGCTTTTTCAGCAGCGATCTGATAACCCTTCGCAACAACAGTAGGATGTATGTTCTTGTCCAGCAATTGTTCTGCATTCTTCAATAATTCTCCAGCAAGAACAACAGCAGTTGTGGTTCCATCTCCTACTTCATCATCCTGTGTCTTTGCGATCTCAACGATCATCTTAGCACTAGGATGTTCTATGTTCATTTCTTCAAGAATCGTAACGCCATCATTGGTTATGACAACATCTCCAAGAGAATCAACAACCATCTTGTCCATTCCTCTCGGACCTAATGTTGTTCTGACTGTCTCAGCCACTAATTTTGCAGCCATGATATTGTTTCTTTGAGCATCCCTGCCAGTAGTCCTGCTGCTTCCTTCCGGCAATATGAATATAGGTTGTACATCTTTCGCCATATTAAATACCCCTCCTTACAGTATAATCATAAGATATTTATCGCTATTGGAAGCAATTTATAAAAGTTATGGTTCAAGAAAAAGAAAAAAAGAAAAAATAGGCTTAATCTTCAGCCAAAGCAATAACTGACTTAAGTGCTACAACAATTGCTGCTGGAGCAACGAAAATCACAATGTGTCCTAGGATTCTTGTCAAGTAATCTCCAATACCTGCCCAAGTGATTGCACCTAGACCAGCTCCGCCTGCGACCATCAATGCGATAGCAGCCACTAGGAAGCCGTGGGTTTCTTTAGCTGTAACGTTTAAGAACCCTACAATCAAACCAAGGATAACCAGTATAGTCACAGAGTAAGCCACTACACCTGGGAAAAATCCTGTTATAATTGCAAGGATTACGCCTAGAAGAAATGCATAATGTCCAATTTTCGAACCCATGCTAAATCACCTCTGTTTTTTAATATAGTTTTTGAAAACCGCGTTTTCAGTCAATTAAATAGAAGACTCCTATTTAAATATTATCTTTCGATTTATAAAGAAAATAGAAATATCTATAAATTCTTAATAATCAATTATCTATGATATAGCTTCCTTGCTTCTGTATCTGATATTTCTCATTCAAAAGCTCTAGAGTAACTTCATGCCCGACATTCCTTATCCTTACATTGCTGACTCTCAACCTCAACAAGCCATTGTTCTTTCCGTAATACTTGTCTTCACTCTTTTTCGCAATATCATATTCCCTATTCACCAATAATGCCACATGCTGATTATCAGCCCTCAGAATCTCTATCTTGTATCTGTACGGGCCTGCTTTATAGTATGCTTTCTCACCAGTTCTTAATTTGTCTATCAATCTTTCAGGAATAGCTTCATAATCAATAGAATGACTTATTCCGCTGCCATAATCTGGAAGATATTCTCTTGTTATTGAAAACCTGCCCATAGGTCCTTTATATGCTCTTCTTGAGGAGAGAAAAGTGATCTTAGTCTTATAGTCTTCCTCTAATTTGTAGGTCTTGGTCTCTTTCAGATCAATACTGTCCCTTTTTCCCTCAAGATTGAAATATGCAAAATCCTTGTTCAAATATAACAAGCTGAAAGTATATGTCTTGTCATTGACCTTCACAAATTCAGAATCTCCTCTTTGAAGATTGAACGTAGTGGTTGTAGACAATGCACTGCAGACTGCTGCAGAAAAAAGAAACATCACTATCAATATAGATGCTATGAACATTCCTCTTTTTTGTATCCTCACCACCTCGGGCCTGAAGAAACCATAATGAGTTATAAATCTTTCTAAAAACATAAGTTTTATAAGCACCTAAATCCTCTAAGATTACAGTGAAACAGAATGGTAAAACAAACCACAATCAAAAAACAGAAACAGAATCTTGTTTTATCTAGTTTCAACTCTTTGATTCTTGCTAACAAGTTTCATAGCTAGCCTTGGCTAGCATATATTCTAAAAACAAACATTTACAGACGGTTAATCCGAGAATAAAGTCTAATTTTACCGTCGATAAAATACATTTTTTGAAAATAAAAAACAATGAATATCACATAGTGAAAACTATAGTAAAATATCATGGTGCATGTAGTGTAACGGTTAGCATGGGAGACTGTGGATCTCCAGGAGCGGGTTCGACTCTCGCCATGCACCCTCAGTGGATTCGGCCTTTAGGCTGAATCCGCTCTCTTTTGATCAAACTTTTGTAAAAGGTTGTGTGGCTTCGACTCTCGCCATGCACCTTTTTTTTATGGCACGCAAAACAAAACAAATAAATACTAATGAAGGCACAAAACAGAAGGTAGCAAAATGGCAAAGGAAAAAGAACTGATGCTGGCGCGGGGAACAAAGGATGTCCCGCCAGAAAAGAAGATATTGAAGCAAGAGATAGTTGACAAACTAAAATTGATCTTTGAGCAGTTCGGTTTCTCGCCATTGGAAACTCCTGTCATTGAACGGTATAGTGTACTGGCTTCCAAATATGCAGGTGGAAGCGAGATATTGAAAGAAACCTTCAGTTTCAAGGATCAGGGAAACAGAGAATTAGGATTAAGATATGATCTCACTGTTCCTTTCTGCCGTTTTGTCGGCATGAACAAGACATTGAAGATGCCATTCAAACGCTATCAGATAGGAAGAGTCTATCGAGACGGCCCGATAAAATCCGGAAGGATGAGAGAGTTCTGGCAATGCGATGTCGATGTTGTAGGTTCCAAATCAATGATGGCTGACGCAGAATGCATAGCTATCGCGCAGAGAGTTTTCCAGGAACTGAAGCTGGATGTCATCATAAAGTTCAGTACAAGAAAGATCCTAAATAGTTTGATGAAGTATGCAGGTGTGACTAAGCAGATGACAGCCATACTTACCATTGATAAATTGAACAAGATAGGAATCGATGGTGTGGAAGATGAGTTGAAAGAAAAAGGAATAAGTGATGAAAGCATCGCAAAATTGAAAGGCATTATTCTTATGACAGGTACGAATGAAGAGAAACTGGAATTCTTAAAAGGTCTGACTACTGATGAAGAAGGCAAAGAAGGGATAAAGGATGTTGAAGACATCTTATCTTATCTGCCGAATAAGAGTAATATTGAATTCGATCTCACACTAGCAAGAGGTCTTGCATATTATACAGGTCCAGTATTTGAAGTTTATCTGAAAGACATAAAGAAATTTGGATCTTCATTAGCAGGAGGAGGAAGATATGATAAGATGATAGGTGAATTTCTAGGAATGAAAGATGAAGAAGCTTACCCTGCAACAGGAATAAGTTTTGGCCTAGAACCAATCAGTGTTGTTCTGGAAAAAGAAGGAATAAAGAAAGTAAAGAAGACAGTTACACAAGTTTTCATCATTCCAATCGGCACGCAGAAAGAATCTTTTGAGATTGCATTAAGACTAAGAAGACAAGGTTTGAATGTTGACATAGATATCAATAGAAGGGGAATCAGCAAGAACCTGAACTATGCAAACAATTACGACATACCTTATGTTATCTTCATAGGAGAAGAAGAATTAAAAGATAAGAAAGTTAAATTAAAAGACATGCGTTCTGGAAAGGAAGAGCTTGTAGATGTAGAGGAAATTAAAAAGAAGATCAAGCTGTAATCTCATCATTCATATAAATTCTTAATTTATTCTTTCAACTTAGTAAGAACTAGACAATCTTTCTTCCGGACTATAAGAGAATGTTCGGTCTGGCTGATCATGCCTCCCCCCATTTCAGGAAGAGGAGGATATTCTTTTGCAATCTTATTTCGCACAAGCTCTCGCATTCCTAATTCAACTCCTTTTGCCTTGATCCACCTTTTTGCAAAAGGCATGCCTTCGAAGACAAGCGCTTCTCTGAGTACATCCCGGGCATAACTGCTCCTGACATTCCTTTCGTTTATGATTGCAAAAATCTCTGCATGATGACTTTCCTTTATAGCTCCTTGTCCATTGGTCGCAAACGGTTCGATTGCAATTATATCGTCTTCGCAAAGTTCAGTATCATCACCAGTGTCTATATTCGGAATTGTAGGATATACATGAGTTTCATAAAGTTCAAGCCCATGCCCTGAAAGATTTGAGATTGGAAGAAAACCTTTTGCCTTTATCGCATTCTGTATAGTCGCGCCTATCTCTCCTAATGTTGTTCCTTCTTTCACTATTTTTATTGCAGCATCAAGAGCTTCCTCGCTCGCTTTTACCAAATCATCATACTTTCCGCTCAAATCAACAGTGCACGCAGTATCTCCTATCGCACCGTTCACATGCGCGCCGACATCCAGTTTCACTAACTGATCAGAAAAGACTGTTTCTTCATTTCTTGCAGGAGTATAGTGTGCTGCAATATCATTCATTCCAATATTCACAGGAAATGCAGGAAAACCTCCAAGATCTTGTATCTTTTGTTCTATCTGTTCTGCAACATCTAATAATTTAACACCTGGCTTAATCAATTTTCTACCATACTCGCGAGCTTTTGCAGCGATCTGTCCTGCCTTTTTCCAGTCTTCTAGATTCTCTATGGTCATTCTAAACCTCTATTGTCTCTCCTGTTTTCGGTGTGAAAACCTTCCTATCTTTAAATGTTTCTGCCAGAGCCTCTACTGCATCAGGATCTCCATGATCTAATATTAATATTGAAGGATCGACCTGTTTGATAAGATCGATCAAACCTTGCCTTCCTGCGTGCGCACTGAAATCAAAAGCATCAATCGAACATTCCACATAACGCTCTTTCTTTCCAATTATACAGCTTTTCCTCTCTTTCAGATTCCTGCCATTAGTGCCTTTTGCCTGATAGCCAGTGAGTATGACTCCGCTCTTTGGATCGTTATACACATCTTCAATATATCCCATGATAGGGCCGCCAGTCACCATCCCGCTCGTTGTAATCACAATGCACGGCTCCTTGATTAATTTTTTCCTGTCCCTGGGCTCTACATACTTTACCTTGTCAACTGCATTCAACAATGCGTCCGGATCCCGCAGACTACTAGGATCTTCCAAGAACCTATTGGTCACTTCTTTTGCCATACCATCCAGGTATATAGGAACATTAAATTCTCTTTTCGCAAGAAGAAGCAGGATCTCCTGCGCCCTGCCTACTGCAAAAGAAGCGATTAATGCTCTTCCGCCTCTATCCACTATTTCCTGCACTCTGTCCAAGAATTTGTTTTCAGAAACTTCTCTTGGAGAATGATTCTCATCACCATACGTACTTTCACATATCATGATGTCTGATTTCGGCAACAGATCTATCTTTTTCAATAATTGTGTATCTATCGTATTTATATCTCCTGTATACAAAAGACTTCTGCCGTCTATCTTAAGGAATATGCAGCTGCTTCCAGGGATGTGTCCTGCGTCAAATAATTCAAACTCCACATCTTCTATCTTCCCTTTCCTGTGGATTTTCATTAATTTCATCATGTTCTCCACTTTTTCCAGATCATATTCATTATAACCTGCATGCTGTTGTTTGAAAGATTGAATCTTTAAAGAATCCTTTAACAGAATCTCAGTTATCGCCTTGGTTTCTTGAGTACAGAAGATAGGACAGTTCATGCCAAAATGATCAAACAAAGGCAATGCACCAGTATGATCAAGATGAGCATGTGAAATAAATACAGCTTTTATACTCTTGAAATCAATCTTTGCAGGCAGTTGTACAAATTGATCTTCGAATCTAGAAATATTATCAGGATACTCAACAACCTCCCCAACTTTTATGCCGCTATCCAGCAAATATTTGTCATCAATCTCAATACAGCTTCTTCCTACTTCCTGGCCAGCTCCGTGAAATTCTATCTTCATAACAATCACCCTCTTTTTTTATTTGAAATCAACAAACTGCCTTCAATGCTTTTATCGCAACTTCTATCTGCTTATTGTCAGGCTCTCGGGTTGTCAATAACTGCATGGCAAGCCCTGGCGCCACCAAAATCTTTACAACAGGATTATTATAGTATTTGGAACTCCATCTTATGAACTCGTAAGAAAGTCCTGCAATCACAGGTATGAAAGCAAGCCTGATCAATAACTTGACTACCCAGCTAGGGCTGGTTACCAATGAAAACAGCAAGATAGACAATGCCAATACAATAATTATGAAAGTGGTTCCACACCTTGGATGCAGACAGCTGAACTTTTTCGCATTTTTAACAGTGAGTTTCTTCCCGCTTTCGTAGCAGAAAACAGACTTATGCTCTGCTCCATGATATTGGAACATCCTTTTTACATCCTTCATAAAACTTATTCCTCCTATGTATGCGAAAAATACACCGATTCTTATTACACCATCTATCAGATTGAATAGAACACCGTCAGATTCTGTGACTAATCTTGTCAAGAACAAAGGCAGGACAATGAACAAACCCACTGCAAGCAATGCAGCCACTCCAATGGTCAGTGCAATCGCACCCTTGCTTAGTTTCTCTTCTTTCTTGTCAATAGACTGGTTTGCGCTATAGCTCAGGGCATTTATTCCCATCACCATAGTATCTATTAATACAAAAATCCCTCTGATGAAACGTATCCTAAAAAAAATATTCCTGTGGAAGGAAGAATCAAGCTTTTGCTTTTTAACAGTAATCTTCTTGTTCGGCTTTCTGACTGCGATCGCAAGTTTCTTCTTGCTCTTCATCATCACGCCTTCAATAACTGCCTGCCCCCCTATGGCCTGCTTGGTCTTTTTCTTCATGATCTCTTTCCAATTGATATTTGTATTTAAAGCTTGTGCAATATATTTATATTAGAAATCACATTCCTTTCCGGTATGAAAACAGCAATGCTGAACAATCTTTCTGAACTAAAGAAATGCATCAGACTAGGCACAGAGAAGAAGAGCAGTTCTCTTCATGACTTCAATAGCACAAGGGCACAATACTACAAGAATCTTGGAAAAACAAAACTTAACGAGCTCTTGTCGCAAATCAATGACCTGCCTAAATCCAACCAGATAATGGAGATTACAAACCTTTTGCTAGAGATCATAGATAAATATCCTGATCAACATGATCAAGAGGAACTGAAAAGCAAGATTGAAAAAATAGAAGGACTGATTAATTCTTTAGAGATGAAGGAAAAGCAAAAGATAAGATTTGATTTGCCTGTTATCCCCGCATCTATAAAACCAGAATTGTTATCTGACATGGAAGAGATGCAGCTCTGTTTTGATAATGGATGCTATAAAGCAGCTGTAATCTTGTCAGCAAAGATTCTAGAAGCTTCGTTGCACAGGGCTTATTATGAAAAAACAGGAAAAGATCTTATAGAGACAAGTCCGGGCATAGGGTTAGGAAAGATAGTTGCCAAATTATCAGACCAAGGCATTGACCTAGGTCCAGGCACAAATGAACAGATACATCTGATAAACAAGGTAAGGATAAGTTCTGTGCACAAGCAGAACACTGTTTTCCAGCCGTCAAAAGAACAGGCTCACGCCACAATACTTTTCACACTAGATCTTCTGAATAAGATTTTCAAGAAAAAGTAGAAAAAAAGAAAAAATTTAACTGTATCTGTCTATGAAATTTCTTTTGGCAGTCTGGCAGATTTCCATGCTCATTGGACAGTATAGGAAAGTAACTTCTCCCCTATCCCATTGGTAAGCGAATGGAATATCTCCGCAGTTAGGATTGCCGACGCATACAGGCGTATTCTTGAAGATCAGATTGCTCGTTGGTTTGATAGGAAGCACTATCTGCTTACTATCCTTTATTGCGACAGATCCATAGTGTTCTATTGAAAGGATGTCATCGAATCCTACCCACCATCTTCTGATCCTGTAGCCAAGCTCAAATCCGAATCTGTCTTCTGCTGCAATGTCCAGCAAGAACTGTGGCGGCTGATCATCATTTGTTGCGCCTCTTTCAAAAGGTTCGCCATAAGTTTTCTTTGCAGTATTCACAAACTTCTCGATCTCAGTCATGCCTTCCATGGATTCTTCTTCCTCTTCTGCAACTTCTTCTTCCATCATAGGTTCTTCCATTGGTTCTTCAACCATGATTGGTTCTTCCATAGGTATTTCTTCTGCAGGAGGAGGCATTTGTTCTTCCATCATCGGCTCTTCCATCATTGGTTCTTCTACTTCTTCAATAACTCCTGTGTCCATAGGCGCACAGCTCACTAAAAACATCAAAACTACAATGATAGAAACTACAAGCATTAACTTTTGCATTTTATCACCTCTAATTTTTGAAATATAATTTTCCTGATAAAACAATATGATACATGTATTTAAACTCTTCGGTTAAAACGCTGTTAGCAAGTCTTTGAGGACCTTTTCAGGCTTTTTGGCATTGACGATTGCATTCGCTACAAGAACGCCGTTCGCACCGAGGTCTATAGCCTTCTTCACATCATCAAAGCCTCTAATTCCAGATCCTGCAATAACTCTGTTTCCTAAAGCTTTCACACACTTCTTTATTAGATTAGGTTTGACCAAACTTATGCTTTTCTTTCCGCCTATAAGTTCTGGCAGTTCTATTGCAATAAAATCAGGTCTGAGGTTTGAAACCTTTTCTCCAAGACTCAATTTATCAACACATACAATCACAGGAAAATCCAGTTTTTTTGCCCTTCTTATCGTCTTTTTTATGTCTTCGAGTTTCATCCTATGCTCTGAATGGTTTATTATCGCTCCTCTTGCACCAGCCTCAATAACAGATTCTAGCAAAACACTGCCAGTATTGGATCCGCAAGTTGTAGGATCTACATGTTGCGCAAATACAGGAATAGAAACCTTGTCAGCAATCAATCGTATGTCTGCAGGCTGGACCGCAATCACCACATCAATATCAGTATCCTGGAAATCTACAGCTACTTTGTCAATTATTTTCGCCAGTCTTAAAGCTTTTTTTCCTGTTCCGTTCTCGTACGTCTTGAAGTTTACAATAAAGAGGGGCATTATTTCCTCCGTCTCGATCTTCTTGAAGAACTGCCTGAAGATTTTCTTTTAGGCCTTGATCTGTTTGAACTGCTAGGCCTGCTTCCATAAGACTTCAAAAGATATTTCTTATCCTGGTCCATGTCAGTAAACAGATCTGCAGCTTCTTTCAGTTTGCTGCTGCTCGTCCTTCCAAAGCCAAGACATTCAACCCTGCAACCGAGAGCTTTTGCATGCTCAAGAAGGTCGACAAAATCGCCATCTCCGCTAACCAGGACAATTACATCAAGCTTGTGCGCCATCCTCATTATGTCCATTGCAATACCGACATCCCAGTCTCCTTTTTTTGAGCCTCCGATAAAGACCTGTAGATCCTTAGCTTTTACTTCGAACCCTGTCGCTCCCAAAGCATCTCTAAAACCTTCTTCTCCTGGCTCGTCTGCCTTGACAACATAGCAAAACGCTCTTATCAACTTCCTTCCTGAAACAGATGTCTTAAGAATCTCCTTGAAATTGACTTTTGCATTATACAAATGTTTTGCACTATAGTAAAGATTTTGTACGTCAACAAAAACTCCCACTCTCTGATCCTTGTGCTGTTGATTATTCATATTATCACCTTACAATATTATTTTTTATTTTTTATTTTATGTTTATTATTTCTCAGACAGATATTTTTCAGCTTCTAGCGCTGCGACACATCCAGTACCTGCAGCAGTCACTGCCTGTTTATAGATGGGATCCTGCACGTCCCCTGCTGCAAACACGCCTTCAACATTGGTTT
>JAHWIA010000081.1 GCA_019322855.1 Candidatus Woesearchaeota archaeon
GACCTTGAATCAAAAGGAAGCTCATCAACCCTTGGATTCAAGGTCTCTGTCTCTTTCTTTCTTATCCCAAGCTTCGCACTGCTTGTAAGCGGTGCGAAGCTTGGGATAAGAAAGAAAGAGACAGAGACCTTGAATCCAAGGGTTGATGAGCTTCCTTTTGATTCTGAAAGAAAGTTGATGACTACTATCAATAAAGTGAACAATAGCAAGTATGCGTTCACTAAAGGCGCGCCAGATGTCATACTTTCTAAATGTAATAGAATCCTGGAGAATGGAAAAGTAAGGATAATAACAAAGAAGGACAAGGACAATGTGTTGGCAATGAATGAGAAGTTCGCGCGCAATGCATTGAGAGTTCTAGGTTTTGCTTACAAAGAGATAAAGTATGAAAGAGTCAATGAAGAAAGTTTGATATTTGTTGGTCTGCAGGCAATGATTGATCCTCCAAGGAAAGAAGCTGCAGAAAGCGTGTCATTGTGCAGGAAGGCAGGCATACGTGTGGTCATGATAACAGGAGATCATAAAGTTACTGCACAGGCGATTGCGAAACAGTTAGGGATTGCTGGACGGGCGATTACTGGCGAAGAATTAAATAAGTTGAATGACCAGGAATTTGCGCGCGATGTAGAGAAGATTTCGATATTCGCAAGAGTCAATCCTGCACACAAGACAAAGATAGTCAAGGCTTTAGAGAAACACGGCCATGTCACTGCGATGACTGGTGACGGTGTGAACGACGCGCCTGCATTGAAACGCGCAGACATCGGTGTTGCAATGGGCATAACAGGAACAGATGTCTCAAAAGAAGCATCTGACATGATATTATTGGATGATAATTTCAGTTCATTGGTTAGTGCTGTTGAAGAAGGCAGAACTATATTTGATAACATACAGAAGTTTGTCGAGTATCTGTTATCCTGTAACATGGGAGAGGTTATTACAATATTCTGCGCAATACTTGCAGGATTGAAGCTGCCTTTATTGCCATTACAGATATTGTGGATGAATCTTGTGACAGACGGTCTGCCTGCTCTTGCATTGGGTGTTGACCCTGAAGAGCCGGGCGTGATGTCTCGTCCGCCTAGGAAGAAAGGTTCTAAGATTGTAAGCAGGAATGGTTTCATACGGATGTTAGTGTTGGGTGCTATCATGGCTGCAGGAACATTGTTCATATTTTTATCTTATTATGACAATCTTGAAAGAGCGCAGACAATGGCATTCACGACACTTGTCATGTTCCAGATGTTCCAGGTATTCAATACGCGCAGTTTGACAAAAAGTTTGTTTTCAGTGGGTGTATTCAAGAACAAATGGCTGTGGGGCGCAGTAGGTTCTTCTGTATTATTGCAGTTATTGGTAATCTATTCACCATTGAACAAGATATTCCATACTGTGCCTCTTAGCTTGTATGACTGGGGATTCGTGATTATTGTAAGCTTGTCCATATTCGTGATAAGAGAGATATGGAAACTATTTAGTAGGTGATTCTTACATTAGCTTTTTAAATAACCCTTTTGACGTATAGAGTGATGTCTGAGCGTACGTTTTATCAGGAAATTGAAGAAATATTGGGCAAGAAGAAGCTGAGCAAGATGGAACTCAGCAAGCTAAAAGTAAAATTATGCACTAAGCACAAAGTGATCAAGATTCCTACTGACATCCAGATTCTTTTGAATGTTGATGCTTCTAAACTAAAGACTAAGTTGAGGACAAAACCTGGTAGAACCGGGAGTGGTGTTGCTGTTGTTGCGATCATGACAAAACCGTTCGATTGCCCGCACGGAAAGTGCGCTTATTGTCCGGGCGGAGTGAAGAGTGTGTTTGGCACTGTGCCTCAATCATATACAGGTTCTGAGCCTGCGACTTTGAGAGGTATCAGGAATAAATATGATCCTTACCTGCAGGTCATGAACCGATTAGAGCAGTATATTGTGATGGAACATTTTCCAGAAAAGATTGAACTGATCATAATGGGCGGTACTTTCATCTCTTGCCCTAAAAAGTATAGGGAAGAGTTTGTTCTTTACGCACTGAAAGCAATGAATGACTTCAGTGAATATTTCTATAAAGATGGAAAATTAGATATTGACAAGTTCAAGGAATTCTTTGAAATGCCTGGAGATCTCCACAATCCAAAACGTGTGGAAAGGATCCACAAAAAATTATTGAAACTGAAGGGAAAGAGTAATCTGGTTGCAGAACAGAAACGTAACGAGAATGCTCAAATTAGGTGCGTCGGTCTGACTATAGAGACAAGACCTGATTATGCCTTGTTGAAGCATGCAAATGAGATGCTAAGATTAGGGGCAACTAGAGTAGAAGTTGGTGTAGAGTCTGTTTATGATGAACCTTTGTTGTTAGTCGGAAGAGGACACGATGTTAAAACAACAGTTGCAAGCTTCCAGATTTTGAAGGATCTTGGTTTCAAGATCAATGCGCACTACATGCCTGGACTTCCTGGTGTGAGTATGAAGAAGGATCTAGAAGGAATGAAGAAATTGTTTTCTGACGAATGTTTCAGGCCTGACATGATGAAGATATATCCATGTATGGTTGTCAGGGGGACGGAATTGTATGAAAAATGGAAGAAAGGAGAGTACAATCCATTATCAACTTCTGATGCTGCAAAACTGATCGCTAATTTCAAGAAGTATGTGCCTTCTTATTGCAGGATAATGAGGGTGCAGAGAGACATTCCTTCATATCAGATAGATGCAGGAGTAAAGAAAACTAATCTAAGACAGTATATCAAAAAAATCCTGGAGAAGAACAGTATTGAATGCAAATGCATCAGATGCAGAGAACCGAAAGGAAAACCTATGGGAAGGAAGCAGTTGAAAGTGGTTGAATATGATGCAAGCATGGGAAAGGAGTTCTTCATCAGCATTGAGGATAAGAATAATATCTACGGCTTCTGCAGGCTTCGTTTTCCTTCTACAAGCTTGCGCAAAGAGATTACTGGAAAGAGCGCATTGGTCAGGGAGTTGCACGTTTACGGGAGCGCACTTCAAGTCGGAGGTAAAGGCGATGTGCAGCATAAAGGGCTGGGAAAACAACTGCTGGGTTGTGCAGAAAAGATCTGTAAAAAGAATAATAAGAACAAGATAATTGTAATTTCAGGAATAGGTGCCAGAGAATATTACAAGAAATTAGGGTATAAATTAGAAGGGCCTTATATGGTCAAGCGTTTATGAACTGTTTAGTGCCCATGATAAGCCCGCCAGAAGAACTTCTTTTGTCATACAATTTCTGAGCTTGTTCTCTAAGGAAAGCGTCACTCTCTTCTTTGAAGCCGTTTCCGTCATCCAGCCAATGTTTCTGCAGGACAAGATCGCATTGCAAACTTAATCTGTCCGATCTTCTTGTATGATCTGTAAGTGCGATAACTTTTGTTCCTCCCCTGCTTACTGGAATTTTCTTTATGTCCCTGATAATCCTGTTCGCCGTGCCTTCTGGAATCGAATCCGCATCAAAGAAAACAACACTATATTGCGGAGCTGTAAAATCAAGACCTTTTTGATGATCTTCAAATTTAGCATAAGCCGATTCTTCAAATACTGTCCGTTTTAATTTTTCCATGAGCATCTGGCTGTATTTTTCGTCAGGAATATACATGCCGACACGAAAGGCCGCAGTTTGAATCGGTTGTGCAACCTTCTTGGTTTTTCTTACAGGTCTTAATGGCCAATTTGTTTTTACGCATCTTGCAAGTTCTGTGTCTTCTTTGTTTTCAGCGTTCAAATATTGTATTATAGGTAATACTATCTTTTCATAAAAGAAAGTTCCCCTGCGAGTCCTTTCAAATGAATTAACATGATAAACTAAATGTTTTTTCTTGTTTGTTTTTGCATCTATACCTGTAACTTTTCTGATTTTTTTTGTTTTAACTTTCAACAATCCTTTTGCTACTAATTTATCTGAAATAAGTTTGGATGTTGTGGTTGAGAAATAATCATATAATTGACGCATCTCTGATATAGGTTGAGTATAAATAATGTGCAGG
>JAHWIA010000003.1 GCA_019322855.1 Candidatus Woesearchaeota archaeon
CATCATCAGCCTGCGCAATGCAAAAATAAAGATAAAGAGTATGGGAGACCAGATAAAAGTTGATAAGAATAAGAAAGTCATCCCTGTGATGGTTGTGGGCGATCTTTTCAGAATACTTGAACCAGAAGCCAACCAGCACATTTTCAAGAAGCTGGGAGAATATGACATCCTTCCTTACAGGAGCTTTTACCTGAGCCAGCATCTGAGAAAAGCAGGAAATATAGGACCCTGGGGCAAAAGAAGTTTTAAATATAGATACAAATTCGCACAACCATACATAGAGAAAAAGATGGCAATAGGAACCTTGGTTGCGGTGGGAGATACTGTGAAAGAATTGAAGGAAAAGAAAGTCAAGGGCATCATACATCTGTACAATTTCACCTGCATGCCTGAGATCGTGAATTCGGTCATATTCAAGAAAATAGCAAAAGATTTCAATGTTCCATTGTTGAGCCTTGTCTCGGGCGAGCATGAATTGGTCGCGCATCAGGACACAAGAATAGAGGCATTTGTTGATTTATTGAGAAAATGAAGAAAGCATACCTTGGATTGGATACAGGAAGTGTAAGCTGCAATATCGCAGTTGTTGATGATAAAGAAGTAATCTATAGCTCTTATGCAAGAGTGCAGGGCAAACCAATAGAGACATTGCAAAAAGAGTTCAAGAAATTGAAAAAGAAACTTTCTGATGTCAACATAGAAGGAGTCTGCTGCACAGGAAGCGCGAGATTCCTCATGGCAAACATCATTGGAGCAGATGTTGTGAAAAACGAGATCACAGCCCATGCTACAGGCACTGTGTTTTTTGTACCTGATGTGAGAACGATCCTGGAGATTGGCGGACAGGACAGCAAGATAATTTTAGTGAAAGACGGTTCTGTTATTGATTTTGCAATGAATACTGTATGTGCTGCAGGCACTGGAAGCTTTCTTGACCAGCAGGCAGTGAGATTGGGACTTGCGATCGAAGATTTCGGGGACGAAGCACTAAAGAGTCTGAAAGAAGTCACGATCAGGGGAAGGTGCGGCATCTTTGCAGAAAGCGATGTCATAAATAAGCAGATAATGGGACATAAGAGAGAAGACATCATCAACGGTTTGTGCAAAGCATTGGTGAGGAATTACATGAACAATGTGGCAAAAGGAAAGACGATCGAGGATCCCGTAGTGCTGCAGGGAGGAGTCGCTGCGAATAAAGGCATAAAGAAGGCTTTTGAAGAAATTCTTGATAAAAAGATCACAGTTCCCAAGTATCACAATGTGATGGGCGCAGTAGGCGCAGCATTGATTGCGAAAAATGCCAAGGTAAAGCAAACAAAGTTCAAAGGACTTGATATATCAGACAAAAAGTTTAATGTGGATTCGTTCGAATGTCTTGACTGTCCTAACAGATGCGAAGTTGTCAAGCTTTCAGAAGGAGACAGGCATGTCGCGCACCTAGGAAGCAAGTGCGGAAAATATGAATAGAATTATTTAATCTTTCTTACCTTACGTCTTGTGATTCTTTCTGGTTTCTTTTTCTTTGGCCAGCAGTACTTGTGCAATGCCATCAAAATGGTGCCTAGTGCAGCACCAAGAAGGTTATTGATAAGATCGTTCATTGTATTGTACCAACCGCCGACAGTGATCTCTATATTCCTCTCTACTTGTTTGTCCATGGAAACATCTCCTGTGCCGAACTTCAAACCTCCTTCGCCTTCTCCCAAGATAAGATAACCTACATATTCAACATTCTCTACTGCAGAGCCTATTCCGAGTGTGGCGAAAAATACCAGCAGTATCAAGACCAGAGCCTTGAAACTGAATTTCTCGCTCATGTGCGGACTCAATATGTGAAAGAAGAATATCGCAACTATCAAAAATGGAAAGAAATGCGTGACATAGTCCCACGGAATGCCGATAGGAGATACATTATACCATCCAAAAACTCCAAGACTGTGCACCATGCAGGAAAGTATCAATGCGATGAATAAAGGAGTGTTCAATCTTAATTTTTCATAGAATTTATAGAAGCCTATCAACAATAAGATAAAAGCAATGCTTTCATAATAATAAGCCTTGATACCTAACAAAAAATCAAGAAGAATTATGAGTAGAAATAATGCTATTCCTATAAATAATATGTATTTCGTATACCTCTTTTTAGCCATTGTAAAGATTATCTTCTTTTTCTAGCAGGCTTCCTTTTCGGAATCTTCCGTTTCCCTATCTTTCTTTTCACAGCAGACTTTTTTCTTGTAGTTGCTTTCTTTTTCTTTGTTGCCTTCTTTCGTACAGGTTTTCTCTTGACAGCCTTTTTCCTGACAGGCTTTCTCTTCTTTATCTTCTTTCCAGAAGGTTTCTTTTTGCTTTTCTTTCCTGCTGCCTTATTCTTAGTGCCTGATAACTTGCTTCTTGGTTTTTTCTTTAATGGCCTCTTTCTTTTGACTTTCTTTGCAGTTCGTCTTTTCATTTTTCTTAACGGTTTAATTTCCCTTTCATTAATACTTTCATAAGTGTCTCCTTTTAGTGAAGGAATAACAAAGGTCTTTTCCTCATCCCGATTATAACCCAGCTCTATCCCTTCTTCAAACGGATCTACACTGTCAGATGCGATCTCATCGTTTGGCAATTGTCTTATGAAATTAACTTTCTTTTTCTTTTTTCTTGGTGTTTTCTTGATCCAGGTGAAGATGCCCATTTTATTCTCCTCCATTAGTATCATTATTTTCTACTTCTTCGCTCACGAACTTCGCAGCAGCGACAACCTTGTCTCCTGCTGACAACCTCATCAACCTGAAGCCCTGTGTCGCTCTTCCTATCCTACTGACACCGCTCGCGCTTGTTCTAATAATTATACCTTTCTTACTTATAAACATTATGTCTGCCTCGTCAGTAACACCAAGAATCATCACTACATTGCCGTTCCTTTCACTGGTCTTTATGTTGGTAACACCCTTTCCGCCCCTGAAGATCTTCCTGTACTGATCCACAGCTGTTCTTTTTCCATAACCATTCTCTGTGATTGTCAATATATCCTTGCCAGGCTGTGCAACTATCATGCCTATTACTTTGTCTTCCTTACCCAGTTTGATGCCCCTGACACCTTTTCCGCTCCTTCCTATCGGCCTGACATCCTTTTCACTGAAACGGGCAGCCATGCCGCCTGCAGTTCCTATCATTATCTCATCATCGCCTGTTGTGAGTTTCACTTCGACCAATTGGTCCTTCTCTTCTAAAGTGATTGCTATGATGCCTCCTCTTCTTGGCCTGCTGTATGCGTTCAAAGCTGTCTTTTTTATCAAGCCATTCTTTGTGACTGCGACAAGATTCATGTCTGGCAAAAACTCGCGTACTGGGATTACTGCTGCAATATATTCTTCCTTCTTCAACGGCAATAAGTTGACAATAGGTTTTCCTCTTGCCTGCCTGCTTCCTTCTGGAAGTCTGTAAACCTTTAGCCAGTGCACAATGCCTGTATTTGTGAAACACAATAAGTACGAATGTGTAGATGCGACAAAAAGGTCCTGGACAAAGTCTTCATCCCTCATTCCTGTCGCCCGCACACCTTTTCCTCCTCTCTTCTGCTGTTTGTAAGTGTATAATGGCATTCTCTTGATATAGCCTTTGTGCGTTCTGGTCACGACCATCTTTTCTTCTTCAATCAATGCCTCATCTTCAATATCCTCTTCAATCTCAACATCTGTGATCTCTGTCCTTCTTTCATCGCCATACTTTTCTTTCATCTCTTCTGTCTCTTCCTTGATGACATTATAGATCAATTTCTCATCAGAAAGCAAGGTTTCCAGTTTCTTGATCAATTCCAAGGTCTCTTCAAGATCCTTTCTTAATTTTTCCTGTTCAAGACCAGTCAATCTCTGAAGTCTCATCTCGAGCACTGTCTTTGCCTGTATCTCTGACATGCCATAGTTTTGCATCAAGCCGTCCATTGCAACCTTGGCATTGGCAGCTTCCTTAATTAATTTGACAACAGGATCTATATTGTCCAATGCAATCTTCAATCCTTCAAGCTTGTGCGCTTTTGCTTTTGCTTCTGCAAGCTCGAACTCTGTCCTTCTTGTCACGACTTCTTTTCTATGCTTGATGAAGTGCTTCAACAATTGTTTAAGATTGAGGGTCTTAGGTTCGTTATTAACTAAAGCCAGCATATTGCTTCCGAAAGTAGTCCTTAACCTGCTGTATTTGAATAATTGGTTCAGGACAACGTCATTGCCGACTGTGCCTTTAAGGACAAATACAATCCTCATACCTTCCTTGCTGCTCTCGTCCCTGATATCAGAGATGCCTTCGATCTTTCCTTCCTTGACAAGAGCTGCGATCTGTTCGATCAATTGAGACTTGTTCACTTGGTAAGGTATTTCTGTGACAATGATACGTTCTTTTCCTTTCTTTTCTTCTATCTCAGTCTTTGCCTTGACAACTATCCTTCCTCTGCCAAAAGCATAAGAATTCCGGATACCGTTCCTTCCACAGATTATTCCTGCTGTTGGAAAATCAGGACCTTTGACTATCTTGTTCAGCTCATGAATTTCCATGTCTGGCTTATCGATGAGAGCAATAACTGCATCTGCGACCTCGCTTAAGTTGTGCGGAGGAATATTGGTTGCCATTCCTACTGCTATACCAGTGCTTCCATTGACCAAGAGATTAGGTATCTTGCTCGGCAGAACACAAGGTTCTTTCAGATGCTCGTCATAATTAGGAACAAAATCAACAGTATCCTTCTCAATATCAGCAAGCATCTCTTCTGCAGATCTCGCCATCCTTGCCTCTGTATATCTCATTGCTGCTGGCGGATCTCCGTCAACAGAACCGAAATTACCCTGGCCGTCAACCAGAGGATAACGTAATGAGAAATTCTGCGCCATCCTGACCAAGGAATCATATATCGCCAGGTCGCCGTGAGGATGGTACTTACCCATACAATCTCCCACGATTCTTGCGCTTTTCTTATAGGATTTGTTATGACCGAGACCTAAGTCGTGCATAGAGAACAAAACCCTTCTATGGACGGGTTTCAGGCCGTCCTTTACGTCAGGCAAAGCCCTGCTCACTATGACGCTCATTGCATAATCCAGGAAACTTTCCTTCATCTCATTGGCAATAGGCCTGTCTGTGTGCTTTTGTTCTTCTTCCTTAGGTGCTTCTACTTCAGTAGCCATTTTAATAATAATTCAGGAATTATTTCTTTTTCTTTTTCTGCTTTGTTTCTGCAGATTTCTGCTGTTTTCTTGCTTCTTTTTCCTGTCTTGCTTTTTCTTTCTCAAGCCTCTTTTTTTCTCTCTCTTTCTCTCTTTTTATCTTTTCCTTTTCTCTCTGTTTTCTTTTATCTTCCCTTTCCTTTTTTCTTTGTTCAATCTCTTCTTTCTTCTTTTTCTTTGCTTCTTCAATAGCTTTCAACCGTTTCTCTTCTTCCACCCATTCTGGAAGCGGTTCTTCTGAACCCTGCATGTCGACTTCTGCAGCATGCTCTATGTTCTCGACTTCCTGCTCCATATCATCCATGCGCTCATTCATCTCTTTCTGGGTCTTTTCTCTTTCCTTCTGATACACCTTCAGTGCTTCTTTTTCTTTCTCTCTTTCAGCTTCAAGTTTTTCCAGCTCTTTTTCTCCGTCGAGGACTTCCTGCTCATCTTTCTTGAACTGGTCAAACATTTCTTTGATCTCTTTTTTCCTTATATCGAAATATTCAAAGAATTTTTGGGTTATCTTAAGTTTTCTGGTCCGTCCATAACGTTCCTTTGTTATGAAACCCATGTCTGCTAATTCCTTGATGTGTTCGTAAGCATTAGTCGTTCTCTTTTTGATTATGTCTGATTGAAGACAATTGGGTTGTGAGTAAGCGATCATCGCCAAAGTCTCCATTGCCTGAGTGCTCAGGTCTGTCTCTACCACGAGATTCTTTACAAGATCAAGATATTTTTCCCGTATATCGAACTTCCACACACTTTCTGCCCCTGTAATCATCAGGGCGCAGTCTCTCTGTGCATATTCTTCCTGCAACTGCTTCAATGCTTCCTTGATAGGGCCTTCCTGCGCATTGCACAATCTAGCGATTTCATCAGTCCCTATCTTTTTTCCGACAGCAAACAATATTGCCTCAACCTTGTTCTTTAGTGTCATCTTGAAATTTCACCTTTTTTGTAAGATTTAATTTTCCATCTTTTTCTTCAATTTCTCCTCTTTGTAAAAGGACCGTGAGATAGTCATTGAATGACTGTTCATCAATACCTATCAGCTTGTGCAACTGCTCTTTTGTCTCTGCCTGCGTGCTCAAATGGGATAAAATATTGTACCGTATGATCGCTGCCTGCCTCTTTGACATCAATGTCTTGAAAGCATTGCCTTCTTTTGCAATCCTGTCTGTGGCGTGCAGTCTTGCCTGAAATTCATTGAACCAGTTCGATAGGAAAGCATTCGATATCGTGATGTTCTCAGGCTCTATGACCTCGATAGAGCTCGGCAAAAAAGTGTACATGAAATCAAGCAACGGATCTCTTTTCTTGAACAACATCTCCATCTCTGCGAATGTTGAAAACAGACCGTTCTTCTGTTCTTTTGTATCATATATCTTTGATTTGAAAAGCTTGATGTCCCTAAGGTTCTTGCATTTCTCAACAAGATCCTTGATCGCCCTATCTACGTATTCTTTAGGACCGCCTAGTATCTCACAGATAACTCTGCAGTACATACCGCCCTTGTCAACCGCTTCCTTTATCTCTAAATTGTTTACCGTTTCCATATTAATAAGCTGTTCAGAGCCACAGAAATGCCCATAATTAAGTAATTAACAATGCTTTTTCTTTGACTCTCACCGTTATCAAAAACAACAGCCCCTCGTTCATTGTTTTGTTGCTCTTTCTGCTGTTGAGAGATGTTCGTTACTTTTAAACCTTTCGTCTTTTCAGGGGCCTTATTTTGAGGATTGCCAGACTCGCTCAAAGTGCCGAATTCGACAGCCTCAGAGCCTAATTCGCCATCCTGGAAATCGAGAAAAATAGGTATTTTTTTGGTGTCGAAAACCTCTTGATTTCGGGCGATTTTAAGGCCGAAATTGGCTGTTTTTAGGCCTATTTTGGCACTGAAATTAAGCGGGAAGGTTTGACCAGCTTTGATCAAAATCTGCTGTTCTGACAGTGTTTTATTTGATTGATTTGTCTGCTCGAAAAATATCACATTGTATGTATCTGTAAAATTCTTGTTTTCGATTTTTGCATAAATTTGTATGTCTCTTCCAACATAGAAGTTGCGGACTCTTGTATAGAAAGACTTGATGACGATTGGTGTTTTCGCAGATTCCGTACTTTTCGATTCTTCCTCTTTATCCTCTTCATTTTCAGGATTACTTCCTTGGCACAAGGATTTTACTTTTCCTTCTACATTGACAGCAGTCTTTACAGTCAAATCAAAACCTTCGACAATCAGATCGTATAGTCCGTCGCTGAATGCGTCATTACAATTAGGTTCTAATTGGACGGGAATTGTGAATTCTGTTTCTGATTTTGTGTCAATGTTAAGTTTTGCTCTTTCTGAAATATCCTCAATATAAAGATAAACTGTTTTCTTGCTGCTGTTCCCCCTTGTTATGCTGACAGTTGCTTTTGCAGTCTCGCCAAATTTTACTTTGTTGTCTGTGCCAAGATTTACTTTTTTTATTTCTATATTAGGAATGAGTGATGTATTTTTAATTACGTAAAAAGACTTTATTGCAAAATTATTGTCCAAATTCGTGTCATTGCATTCTGGACGGATTTGCATGTTGATGAAAAATACCTTATCCATCTCATCTATGTCAGGTGTGAAAGTTTTTGTATTGGTATTGGTTGTTGTCCTTAATGAACGGATCACATTATTGTTGGCATCTTCAATGAAATAATCTATTTCATAATCTATATCTGTGATTTCTCCTGCAGTTGTTAAACTGTCATTGAAAATTATGGGCTTGAATTTGACTTTTTCATTGTTCTGAAAAATCAATTTATCGAGCGAAATATCGAGCGACACATCGCAATTGTCAGAATCTGTATTATTTGTATCATTAGAGACAGGTTCTTCTTTCACAACATACCCGCTGCCAGGCGTGCCGTGCAGTTGATTGGAAGCAATAAAACTATCATTGTAATATTCAAGGCTGTAGCCTTCGTCTGCAATAGGTTCGTAAGAAATACTATCGATTATGTCTCCTGTTGCATTCAATAATGTGAGAGTTTCGCCTGAATTAGAGAGCGAGCCTTTGTATTCAAATTCAACACTAATGTTTGGGTAACGTATTTGAAAATCAGAAAGCGTATTCGCAACAACCAGGTAGCCGTCAATCATTGTGTTCTCTGGGAACTGGAAATCTATCCCTTCAAAATAAAATCTGCTTATGTTTTCACTTTCATTGGAGTATAGTTCCACAAACTCATAGTCATAATCATTACCGACAGGATCATACATTATCTCACTAATTCTTATTCCGCTCACAGCGCTTGCTAATGTCAAGATTATTCCAATTATGAAGAGAGCTAAAGCTAGTTTGTCCATCTTTAATCACATTCAAAATTCTAAGAATATTCTTGATTTGAATCTTAATATGCTTTTGTATTAAAAATTTGGAAGAAATCTAAAATGCATTCAAAAGATAAAAAATCAATAATACAAGAACACCAATCCCTACTGCAATAAGCAAGAACATCCTTATCCTCTTCTCGGTCTTGTCCAGATCTTTCCATTTCTTTTGCATTGCCCTGTTCTTTTTCCATTTATTCTTATTTGCCAATCCAATTGCAAAAAATACAATACCTATTGCCATGAATGCAAAATTATCAGTTGATATGGAAAGAGGGATTCCAATCGCTATCCAGCTTAGCCCAATTATAAAGAATGCAAAGTAATCTGGCGGTGTTCTTTTCTTGCCTTTAAGCGCGAATATCATGAAGATAGCCAGAATAACAATAATAACTGCAATCGAGATCATTATCCATGGAATTGCCATGTACGTATGATTTACAGGGTTAAATATAAATATTTCGTATTTATCAATAAGAGCGATGGAATACATATACGAAATCTGGACTGTTATATTCGCAGTATTCTGGATAGTATTCTTTGTCTTCAGAAAGGATCTCAGAAGAAAGATTATCTTTAGCAGTATCTTTGCAGGCATCCTGGGTTTGAGTGAACCTTTGTTCATCCCTTCTTTCTGGAACCCGCAGTTCAATTCTATTGCATTGATTCCTGGCAAATTATACTTATGCAGTTTATTGTGGTGCTTTTTTGTAGGGGGTTTTGTAGCTGTTTTCTATCAAGTCCTGAAAAAGAAGAAATTGTTCAAGACAAAAGCGCATCCTTTGCTTGTGTTTAGTGCGCCTATCATTTTCCTGGCAAAGTTCATCTTTGGCCTCGATACAATGCACTGGTGCTTAATAAGCATGCTCGCAGGTGCTTTTATCATTCTTTTGTTCCTGAACAAAGAACACCAGAAAGCGGTTTTTTTTAATGCGATTTTTGTGACTGTCATTTACTTTATTGTTATCTTGATATTATGGTATACCTTGCCTGCATTGAGCCAGAGCTATATGTTCGATAAATACATTGGATTCAATCCACTAGGAATTCCAATCGAAGAACCATTGTTTGCATTCAGTTTCGCACTGTATTGGTGCCCTTTGTATGATATAATCCACAGCTATAAACAAAGGAGAAAAACTACTCGTAAATAACAACACAACTATTTCACTCGCAAATACATAACAAGGTTTATATAGCTAAGTCCGTTCAAATACATAGAGGTATAGAGGGTGACTTTTTTGAAATTCCTGGAAAAGGATAAGAAGAAAGAAGCAAGACCAGGTGCTAAACCTAGTTTACCGCCTCTTCCTAAACTGGAGCCTTTCAAAGAGAGTAAGAAGATGCCTCCTGCACCAAAACCAGGACAAAAAGAAATGCCTGTGTTTCCAGATATACCAAAGGCAGTGCCACCACCACAACCTCCTATTCCTAAAGAATTACCGAGTCCGTTCATAGAAGAAGTGAAAGGAGTCGGTGCTCAAGCGCCAAGGCCTGCTGTGAAACCAGTAAGGGCAAGACGTTCTCCGCCACCGTTGCCTGCATTTCCTGATGTAAAAAGAAGGATCAGTGCAGAAGATATCGCTTCTATTGAACATACAGAAGAAAGGGAAGTTAGAAAGGAAAGAAAAGAATTGAGAGAATTAAAGAAACGTCATCCTTCAAAAACCATTTTTGTTGAGATCAATGATTTCAAAGAGCTTCTTGAGGATCTTGGAGATATGAGAGAACACTTAAACGAACACGAAGCTATTCTTGATAAACTTAATGCACTAAAGAACGAGACAGACAAACACTATGACAAATGGCACGCTAACTTGAATGATTTGCAAAGAAAATTATTGTTTATTGATAAAACCATATTTGAAACAAAATATGTCTAGGAGGAAAAATGGATGAAAAAGAAATGCCGATCTATGTAAGGATTGAGGAATACAGGGATGTACTGGATGTAGTCAACATGCTGAAGAACAAGCTAGAGGAAGCAAAGACAGTGCTTGCCAAACTTAATGAACTTAAGAACGAGGAAGACATCGAGCTCGAGAGATGGGAGAATGGTCTGGCAGCAGTAGAAAGAAAAGTACAGTTTGTGGACAAGACATTGTTCGAACCAGAAGCGATATAATGGCAAAAAAGAAAGAAAAAAAGGAAAAGGAAGTTTTTTATGTAGGAGTAAGTGATCCTGCTGAACTTAGAAAGGATGTTCTAGAATCCATCAAAGACATAATCGTCATTATGAAGACCTATGAGAATTTCAAGGCAATCAGAGTAGCAAAAGCAAAGCAAGTCGCACATCTAAAAGAGATAATCGCGCAGATCATGCTATTGAACAATAAATTGAAACGTGAACTGCCAAAGACAAGGATCAGGGCAAAACCTGAGAAAGAGATCAAAGCGTTCGAGATGAAAAAGATTGAAAAGAAAGTGCCTGTGCACAAGAAAAAGATGTCAGAGATAGAAAAATTAGAGACAGAACTCGCCGATATTGAGAAAAAACTGACCTTATTGTAATTCTGCACAAGATTTATAAATAAACCTTTAATCTTAGAGAATAGTCGTGTGGGGGTAGCGAAGTGGCCAAACGCGATGGACTCAAGGATGAGGGCTAACATAGCCCATTTGGGGAATCCATTCCCTTAGTGGGTTCCGGGGTTCGAATCCTCGCCCCCACATTTCTTTTTGTTAAAGCTTATATACAAGGAATACAACTCTCTAGATATGACGCTAGATGATAATTTTGATTCTGAACAAGGCGGATTTGAAAAGAAACTAACAGACTCACAAACAAGAGAAGATGAAAAAGCCATCCTGAAACATCTTGCGAATAAATGCTATAATACGATAATAAGTTTCTATAATACAGCTGTCGAAACTGTAAATGCCGCACCAAAAGCACTGCTTTATGATCTGCCTATTGGATTAACTAAACTCGCAGCTGCAACTGTGTTCCAGGCAATTCCTATGTGGCCAAATCATAGAAAAAGAGTACAAAAATATTTAGGCGCAGAAGATAGCGGATACATGTATGCAGGCAGTGTTCTTCAGGTCTTTGGCGAAGCAATTGTTGCATTCTCATTACTTAGTTATGGGACATTGAATCATTCAGATCCTATTAAGAATATTTCTGTTGTACTTGGAGCAGATGTTGCATGTAAATTTTTAATTGGATTAAACGAAATTAGTGGTCTTTCAGGTGACGAATCTTTATCTGAAGAAATTGTGATGAATGGCTGGGGCCATGGTCTTGGATTTATGGTTGGCGGAGTTTTGTATATGGCAGGAAGCACTGCAAAAGATTTGTTTGTTTATGCAAAAGAAGAATACAAACAATGTATGCATAAAATAGCAGCAAAACTTCAGGCTCCAGACGAACAGCAATAAGCTTTATATACCAAATAATAATCAAATTCTAATATGGGGAAGAAAGTATTGGTCACTGATTCAGAAACAAGTTATGTTGTTCTAGATACCAGTGTCGATTTTCACACAAAACACGGCGCTGTGAAAAAGGCAGATTTCAAGAAAAAGAAAGTCAAGACAAACACGGGCAAGGAAATGTCGTGTTTTGATGCGCAATTTCTTGATGTTTACAAGAAAATAAAACGGACAGCACAGATAATGCTGTTGAAAGAGATCGGAAGTGTGATTGTTTTAACAGGCATCGGCAAGAACACGGTTGTGTTTGATGCTGGGACAGGAACGGGGGCATTGTCTTGTTTCCTGGCGAACATCTGCAAGCACGTTTATACATTTGATATAGATGACAAGCACATGGAAAGCGCGAAAGACAATGCAAAGATGTTAAACTTGAAGAATATTACGTTCGCAAAAAGAGACATTGTGGAAAAGGGCTTTCCAAGCAAGGATGCAAAGAAAGCAGACGTAGTAACTCTAGATCTGAAAGAACCTTGGCTTTGTCTGGAGCACGCTCAAAAAGTTTTAAGGAGCGGAGGTTTCCTTGTGTGCTACAGCCCCAACATAACGCAGATGCAGAAAGTCGTGAACGATAACAACAAATTGAAAGAGCCTTTTGTGCAGGTAAAGACCATAGAAACTATCGAAAGAATGTGGAAGATAGATGATCAAGTTGTGAGGCCGCAGTTCGGCAAGATAGGCCATACTGGTTTTTTCACTGTCATGAGAAAAGTATAAGATGGCAAAGATAAAGTATTATTTTGACAAGAAAAAGCAGGTGAAGAAAGAGATAAGATTGATCGGTGTAGATGACGCTCCTTTTGATCGCTTCAAAAAAGGAAAGACTCCTATCATAGGCTGCATCCATAGAGGAGGCGGTTTATTAGAAGGGATAATAACAGACGAGATCACAGTTGACGGAGAAGACAGCACAAAAAAGATAGCAGACATGATCAATCGAACAAAGCACAAGGATCAGTTGCAATGTATTCTCACTGACGGCATCGCTGTCGGAGGCTTTAATGTCATTGATGTCAGATTGTTAGCAGACAAGACACATCTTCCTGTAATTGTCATCATGAGAAACAAGCCTAATCTTGAAAAAATAAAAAGCGCTATCAAGAATGTCAAGAATTACAGAAAGAAATTGCGTTTAATAAAACAGGCAGGAAAGATAAGAGAGATCGAAGTCGGAAAAGGCAGGATCCATTTCCAATGCAAGGCAATCCCTGTGAAAAAAGCAAAAGAGATCATCAAGGTCTCTGTGACAAGAGGACACATGCCTGAACCTATAAGAACCGCGCATTTGATCGCTTCTGGAATTACAGAAGGAGAAAGCAAGGGAAGAGCCTAGCTGTAATAGTATTTGCCCTTTTTCTTTTGATCCTGATCTTTTTGGGAACCCGGTTTGTTGATTCTCGGTCTGCCGCTCAGTTCGTCCCTTCTCAATGTGATTTCTAACTCTTTCAATAACATGTTCATTCCTTGCTCCATGCTGAAAGGACCGTGCGCCTTACCGAAACGCGCAGGTTCTCCGTCAAAAACTAACAGCCTTTCAGAAAGATAATCCAGGAACAATAGATCGTGGTCAACCACCATGATCGACAATCCTCTTGTCTCTGCAATGTGAGATATGATCTTAGCGACTGCCAATCTCTGCTCGACATCAAGATATGCACTAGGTTCATCCAAAAGTACAAGATCACATTCCTTTGCAAGGGCATTCGCTATTGCGACACGCTGCAGTTCACCGCCTGAAAGTTCATTGATCTTCTGCATGAACAAGGTATTGATCTTTAACGGCCTAATCAGTTCTACTGAATATTTAGATATAGCATCCTGCAGGACATTCATCACCAGCTCATCACTATCTGCATCAAGATACTGTGGTTTGTAACTTACCTTGACTGCAGTATCTATCTCGCCTTCATCTGGTTTCAGATCGCCTGCCAGCATCCTGACAAAAGTCGTCTTTCCTATGCCGTTCGCACCCAAGATGCCCAAGCGCTCGTACTTGTGCACGACTCCAGGATCTGATTCAAGTGTAAAATTATTCAATTGTTTTTTCATCTCAGGCCACATCGTGAGCTCGAATTCTTTCTTTGCTTCTGTCGGAGGCCGTATCTCGAACTTTATCTTTTTGTCCCTGAAACGCACGTTCTCTTCTTTCATATAACCTTCGAGGTAGATGTTTATGCCTGTCTTGACAGGTCTTGGCTGGCTTACCACACCGAAACCGCCTGCCTCACCGTACATGATGTGCACCATGTCTGCCATGTAATCCAATGCAATCAAGTCGTGCTCGATCACCAATACTGCAGTATCCTTGTCTGCCAGTTGCTTGATGAACTTGCTTACTTTCAATCTCTGTTTGATGTCAAGGTAAGAAGTCATCTCGTCAAAGATATACAAATTGGCTTTTTTCAAGACAGTGGCTGCTATTGCAACACGCTGCAGTTCACCGCCTGACAATGTTTTTATGTCACTGTCCATGATGTTTATTATCTCTAACTTTTCTGCGATCTCCTGCAGTTTGTTTTTTTCATCAACTTTTGATAATAATTCTCTCACAGTTCCATTAGAAGTCTTTGGGATCTGGTCGACTGTCTGCGGTTTGTAGCTTACCTTTATCTCCTGCTTTTTTATCTTTTCAAAGAATATCTGGGCCTCTGTTCCTTTGAAGAATTGTATCAGTTCGTCATATGTCCCTTCCTTTCCTGCTTTGCCGAAGTTAGGTTTCAGGATGCCTGCCAATATCTTTATCGCAGTGCTTTTTCCTATTCCGTTGATACCAACAATACCGACAACTTTGCCGAATAACGGTGTCGGCAAGGAATATAATGCAAAACTATTCGCGCCATAACGATGTATTGGATCCTTGTCAAGCGCAGCAGGAAGATTTATTATCTTGATGGCTTCATGCGGACATTGTTTCGGGCAGATGCCGCATCCGATGCACAATTCTTCATTGATCAAAGCTTTGTTGCTTTCATCTGCCACAACACAGTCCTTTTTAGCCCGATTAACAGGACATACATTGCCACAGATGAACGGGCAGTCAATTCCATTCTTGCACTTCTGCTTGTCAATGATAGCTATACGTTTCATAGTAGAGAAAGATAAAAGTGACCTTTAAAAACGTTTTGTAAAAAAGAGAGAAAATAGAATTTATTCACGATCTGCCTGCCGTTCAGAACGCATGACTTCCCTGTTGATCTCGTGCTTGCCATGCTCTTTATTCAGGAGCTTCTTTATCTTAGGTAAGAATCTCTTGTCCTCAAACTGCATGCCGAGCAATGCTGCTGCAAGTTTCTTGTACTCAAAACTTACTTCGCGTGTCGGCGCATGCAATGCTGCAGGTGTCGTGCTTGCCAATGCTTCCAGGACTTTTGCATCATCAGGAAGCACTGCCATGACCGGCGTGCCTGTCGCATCTTCTATGTCTGAAAGGTTCAGTTCATAATTCTTTCCCCTTGTCCTGTTAAGTATCAAACCAGAGATAGGAATCTTTTTTGATTTTGCAATCTTTATCGCATTCATTGTACAGCTCAAGGTTGGATAATCAGGAGAGGTCACAACCAACAATTCATCGCTCGCTATCATTGTCGCGAGAATCTCTCCTGTCAGGTTAGGGCTGCTGTCAATCAGGATTACATCATACAAATCCCTTAATTTCTGCAGTTTTTCTTTCAGTTTGAAAGGATTTACTTTCACGTTCAATAAACTTGATGGAATTATATGGAAACCGAACTCGTGTTCATAGATCGCATCTGTGATGTCTGCCTTGCCTTTCATGACATCATGCAGTGTTGTTTCTGGATCCACAAGACCAAGATGCAGTGCAAGGTTAGGTGCGCTGAAATTTGCGTCAACTATCAATGTCTTTTTGTTGAATTCACTGAAGAATACAGCCCCAAGATTAGAAACAGTGGTTGTCTTGCCGACTCCCCCTTTAATTGATATGACACCAATGATCTTTCCTTGACTCATTTAATAGTTCACCTCTTCTTGTTTTGACAAATACTTGTTTAGTTTATAAATATTTCGAATATGAACGTCTTTTTCTTGTTTTTCTCTTTGATTTGCGCGTCCTTATGACAAAATACATTGCAATGGCAATAGGAAGGGCAAAAAGTACTCCAAGGATGTAAATCCTGTTCTTTGGCAACCTTTTTTTATCATCTTCCTGCTCCTTTGTTTGTTTTTCCTGTTCCTGGTCTATCTTTTCTGCTGAATATTCCTGAGTTGTTAGCTCAATCTCATCTATGTTTTCCTTGTAATCAATCACTTTCTTTGCCCTGACAGGCTGCAATGCGTCACAATCAATGATCCTGAACTGTATCCTTAGAGGCATTGTCCTTCCAGCTATCAGCTTGTACAAGCCTTTTTCTGCAAACTTGTAAATGAATCTGCCCTGTTTATCGGTTTTTCCAGAAGCAATCAGTTCATTGGTTATCGGATGTGCGATCTGCATGTCAAGCAAAGATGCAAGATTTCCTGCTTTATTGAAGACTGTAAATATTGTCTCGTCACCAAGACAAGTGTTCTCTATCTGTATTTTTGCAGGTGTGGCAAGCATGACTCCGCCGCCGCCACCGCCGCCACCGCCACCGCTACCATAGCTTGTGGATGTGGTACTTCCTGAGCTCGGGCTGCCGCCAGTGCCTTTGACTCCACTATGAGAGAGATTTGTTATCTCAATAGAGCTGCCAAGATCAACGCAAGTCAGACCGCTTATTGTCACGCCTGCGCTGTTGCCTATACAACTTGTGAAATCAACTTCATTTGCCTGGTCGCAGGTATCGCTTATGTTTGTTATCTCTATGCCTGGCGCGTCTTTCACGCATAAACTTGTATAACCATTGTCAGTCAAGAACAAGGTCTTTCCCTGTCCGTTCTGCAACTGACTTCCAAGAGAACAGATAGTATAGTACCAGTCCTTTTTTATTGAGACTTTGCTCAGGTTGAATTTTGATTTTGAGAAATTGAATGTGAAATTGCATAATGTATTTCCATTGTCATTTATCTTCACAGGAAGCTCTCCTTCAAAGACTTTTCCGTCAATGTCTGTGCTTCCATTTATCATCACATTAACTTGATCTACACCTATTGACGAAACATTTTCAGCACTTCCCACTAAAGAATCTACAGTGTCTGGAACACCGTCACTGTCTGTGTCATTTGTATTGTTCGATTCAAGAACATAGACTGTTGAAGTTATCTTGTACGGCTCATAATTGGAAGTGCAATTCACTGTCCAGGACACTGAACCGTTTGAAGTGAACAATCTTCTATAAGTATAAAGACCTGAATTATAATTCATTGCAGCCTGGCCGACTGCATCACTGAATTCTATAATACAGTTTGCATTCGTGATAGGATTTAAGGTGTAGTTAGTATAATTAGCATAGAAATCAACATATTCATAGACAGCAGGATAGTCATCAGAACTGTATGTTGTAAGATTGCCGTTTACTGCGGTGCTGAATGCGCTGAAGTGTTGTACATTGAAAACAATGTCATTACCGTCCCAATTTATCAAAGAACAAATAGAGGATGGACAGAGACTGCCATCCTCTAATATTACAGGTGTTTTTGTAAAACCTACACTGTTGAGCGTGATGTTTGCAAAAGTATTGAAATTAGTGCAGTAATTGTCAGAAGAATTTATTTCTACTTTGTTCTGTGAAATATTAACGCAATACTGCGCGTTTGTTATGTCTGTCGCTGACGGATATGTGATTTTTCCTCTACCAGTCTTCTGGATTGTTGTTCCACTTATAGATAATAGACTGTTTGCAGCCGCTTCAATATCTATTCTTGGAAAAGTTAAGTTTGTTGCGCTGTCAAATACTGTCTTTCCTGTCCTCTTCAATATTTCTCGAATCTCATGCGGTGTCAATAATATGTTATTATTTTTTAGGCTGTAGTGCTGCAGCAATGCTGCTGCACCGCTGACGTGCGGTGTTGCCTGTGAAGTACCTGCACCAGTGTGCCATAGATTATTATTACGTGTTGAATTGATCCTTTCGCCTGGCGCAAGCAAGTCCAGAAGAGCGCCTCTATTAGTGAAAGTGCTTATAGAATCCACTGTTCCCCAGCCAGTATCTACTGTAGAGCCTATGCTTGTTGCGTTTGATACGCAAGCAGGATAACTTACGCCTGTTGTGCCCGCATTATTGCCGCTCGCAACTGCCACAAAGATTCCTGCTGCTGTCGCAGTGCTTATCGCAAGTCCTATCGATGCCTGATCGCAAGGTGTAGGATCACTGTAAACCTGATTATTGCCCAAGCTCATTGTTATCGCGCTTATATTGTACAGTGAAGCGTTTGCAATGCACGCATCGATTCCTGCAAGCACCTGCGAAGTAGAGCCGCTTCCTGTATTGCTCAATGACTTCATAGCTATGATTTTAGCACCTGGTGCAACACCATAAGCACTGCTGCTCAAGGCTGAAATGCCTGCCACATGCGTGCCGTGATAATAGTCATCCATAGGATCAGAATCATTGTTATAGAAGTCATAGCCAAAAGGTACTTTTGCGCAATTGCCTGCAAGGAACTGTTGCTGTGTGCAGCTTCCCCAAGCAGGATGTGTGTAATCTATCCCAGAATCTATTACGCAGATGCTTCTTCCGCTCCCGTCTATAGAGATGTTCCATAATTTGTCAGCGTTAATTAAAGGAACACTCGTCTGGATCGATGCGAATAATGGAATGTCAGCCTCAACCAATGCAACGTCAGGATTATTTCTTATTTTGTTCAATTCTGATTTTTTAACAGTCATTGCGACTGCATTCACAGTATCATATTGGAAACCTACTTCCTCTTCATTTGTTTCACTCAAGAACTCTTCCTGGTTCTTTTTTATCTTTGCTCTTCTGATCTTTATTATCTGTCCGATTAGTTGTTCTTTTTCTTCTGCATTCAATGATTCGAACTGCGAAACATCCAAAGAAGGCAATGGCTCTTTTTCCTTTAACTGGACAATGATGTCAACAAGCTCTTCTTCTGGTTCTGGGACAGGCTCTGTTTCGACTGGCAGCGATTGCACAGGCTGTTGTTCTGCCTGTTGTCCTGGTTCTTGTGCTGGTGCTTGTGCGATTGTGTACGACAAATCTTCTATGTACAAGAAAGCATCCTGCACTTCTATCTCTAACTGTATGTTGTTTGATGAAAAAGTATGAGAACAGGTCTCGATGCAGGCAGATGTAAAGATCTGAAGATCCAGCAAGTCATCTTCTTCTGCATCTTCTGGTATTTGGATCGAGCTTTTGTCAAAGACCAGTTTTCTTGTATCCTGGTCAAGTGCGTAAACCTTGATTGTCCCTTGTCCTTGTATTGCGCCAGAAATACTTATCGAGCCAGGCACTGCATCAAGCTGAAGCTCTATAGTTGTGTCCTGCGAAAAGAGCCTGTTCATCGGCATTGTTTCTGCACTGGCTGTTAAAGCGAAGCCTAGAACTAGCAACAGAATAAAGAATACTAAACCTATGTCTCTCCTCACCCTCATTTTTACAAAAACACCTTGTCTGACTATAAGAAGGCAGGATTCATTTATAAACGTTTTTATTAGGGGCTTTATAAAGGAATAGTCCCTTATTAGTGGTTAAAACCGAAAGATTTAAATACTTCCCTTTGCTATTCTATAGTAATAACATCACCTCTTTTCCCCTACCATTAACCTTCGGGTTGGAGGCAGGGGTTTTATTATATTATCCGAAACGCCTCTGTGGCTCTGTTTCTAACAGGGTCTCAGAGGTTCTTTATTTTCTAAGAGCATATGAGTATATTTAAATAAGAGAAATAAACAGATATTCTTATGATTTCAAAAGAAGATATCAGGTCTTATTTTGAGTCTTTAAGACCTGATAAATTAGGACTGAAAAATAAGATAAAAGTCCAAAGGATTTCTAAACTAGGCATGGGCACTGGAAACTTGAATTTTCTAGTAAAAGCCAATGACAGGAAGTATGTTTTTCGCATAAACATGAACCCAAAGCTCAAGAAGAAGTCTAGAAAAGAGTTTCAATCGCTAAAGATCATTGAAAAATACAATATAGGGCCAAAGCCAAGGATACTTGATGAATCCTGTTCTAAGTTTGACAGTGACTTAATGATCATAGATTACATTGAAGGAAAGACTTGCGATAAATTGAAAGGTTATCTTGGATTGAGAATGATAAGAAATCTAGGCAGATTGTGCGGCAAGATGCATTCTGTACCATTAGACAAGAATCTTAAAAAATTGAATATAGAAGAAGCTGCAAAAGGATATAGAAATCATAAGAAACTAATCAAAAAAGAATACTTGGATCCTGCCTACAAAAGATTAAAGAATAAAAAAGTTATAGAAATGCTGAAGAGTACATATGACAAGTTGAAGAGAACGCTTCCTTCTGAAAAATTCGAACCGCACTTGGTATTATCACAAGGCGATTTCTGCGAGCAGAATATTATCGTCTATAAAGGAGAGTATAAATTGATTGATTTCGAAGATCTAGAACTTACTGATAATGCCTCTGAGATCGCGCACATCTTTGTGGATTTTGGAACGCCTTTTGATGAAAAACAAAAAAAGGCATTTTTAGAAGGATACTTTGAACATATGAAGAATCCTGGAAAGGATTTTTTAGAAAAAATAAAAGTATGGATGCCTTTGAAACAGTTCACTGTACTTGCATGGGCAATAGATCACGCGCTTAAGGTACAAACAAAACAAATGCATCATCATTTCATAGAAGAAAATGATCC
>JAHWIA010000082.1 GCA_019322855.1 Candidatus Woesearchaeota archaeon
AGGCAATATTGTGACAACTGTAGGCCATGATAAATTCTTAATCCTTTGTTGCTTAAAGAAAGAAAATACACAAATAAAAAAGATAAATTTTTAAACTATCTATGACTATTTTCCCTTATGCAAAAAAGAGGTCAGGTCACAACTTACATAATAATAGGTTTGATTATTGTTGTGATTGTCAGCTTGATCCTTTTCTTGAATTATAGGTCCAGTGAAAAATATGCAGAGACACAGCAGAAAGGTGTCCAGCATTTCTCGATAAATGCTTTGAAGATAGAGCCTTATGTCAAGGAATGCATACATCAGCAAGCAGTCGTTGCTCTTGTCGAATCCATGGAAAAGACCGGCGATACTATATTGCCTCCTATCGAAGAGATAGAAGATACAATTGAAGATTATATTAACAGAAGAGTCGATGATTGTGTTGATTTCTCACAGTTCAAGGAATTCGAAGTTGAAGCAGGAAGGATAAATGCGTCTGTCAATGTCTATAAAGAACATTTTGTAGCTTCTATTGACTGGCCAATCTTGATAAAACAAAATGATCTTACAATAACAAAGAGTGATTTCAGGGCAGAATTTCCTTTCAAGCTGAATGAACTCTATATCAAGGTGCAGGAGATCGTTGAAAAGAATAAGGATAACAATCTTAGTCTTGATCTTGATTTCATACTCGGACAGGGATTGAATATTGAGATAATAGGATGCAAAGGCAACAATATAAAATATCTTGTGAATGACAAGGAATTCATGCTGGATAATAATATCTTTCAATTCTTCTTTAACACGCCCATCCGTGACTTGATTGAGATTTTTGAGTTTGACAACGGCATCAAGTTTAAATTGCCGTTCAAGGCTGGAAAACAAGTCATGAGGAAGAATGGCGAATCAAAGAGATTGATGTTCGATACGACAGAGACGGGTTTTATCGAAGGCTGTTTCAAAAAAGACGATAAGACAGATTACTATACTTTTTCTCTTGTTGAGAACAATAAAGTGCCTGCAGCAGTGAGCAGGAAGGAAGCAATGAGAGTTTTGATAGAAAGGATTGATACTGTGGATATTGCAGAATTTGAAGCAGACTTCATTGCAGATTCTATGTTTGAATTGACTGCTCCTTATGGTTTTGAAAAAGGCATCTTATATCTATATTCTGAGGACGATTCTAATATATATCACTTTACAGGCGAAGAATGGGTGAAACTGAACACGACAATGAAAGACAATTACGCAATAGCAGAGATTGAAGAGGTTGGATTGTATGCATCGAGAAGAATTACCTGTTCTGCAGTTAATATAGTTGAAGAACCAGAGCTCACAATTGTGATTGTCCCTTCTGAGTATGAGAATCTTTCTTTGTTTTCATCGCACGCTTCAAAGCACGCTTCTGATCTTCTGGATTTGACAGGAATCAATGCAAATGTGTATAAGATAATGGAGCCTACAACAATAAGATGCGATGCCTGGAACATGACAGAGTGTTTGCCTGCAAATGTAAAATCAAATCTTGCTGCTTGTGTTGACGAAGGTGTGGATGCTGAATATACAATCGTGTTGATAGGAAAGGGTTTGATCGGTCTTGACCATCAGACAGTAGTTGATGTAAGTTATATAGGAAGTTATCTGACAGATGACACTGACTATTGCAATACGTGCTATACCTTGTACGAGTTCGGCAGGTTCATAGGATTAGGAGAGACAATAGCGAACATGACAGATGTCAATATGACCAGAATGATCCCTGTGATGTCTGTGAATAATTTCGAACCAACAGAGATAAGTTACGAACAGATGTATTTCACAGAAGACGAGAAAGAAACTATTAAACAGAAGCTGGAACAAAAGTAATATATACAATTAGTAGATTTTGCATTCTATATGAAAGTCATCATAACTGCGAAAGAGAATATTGCATCAATGAACATGTTCAAGGTTTTTACAGAGGAACTTGGATTCGAAAAGACAGAGAAAGAGTTTGATGGTAATTCTCTTTATGTAAAGGATGATTTTGTTCTTATCACTTCGAACGGAAATGTGATTCCTATAGAGCATGTGTGCGAATTCCCAGATTTCAAGCAGAATCCGCCTGAGATATACATTGTGGCCAGTAGCCATAAGTCAACAGCTACGATGAAGACCCTATCCTGCCATATTCCTGGCAATTGGCAGGATGCAGGCTTAGGCGGAAGTCCAAAAGAATTGTGTTTAGGGAATGCTTTGTTTTTGAGGAACATGCTCTTGGAACTTAAGAAGTATCCTGACGATCGTTATGAGAAGTGCTATGAGGTGACGCATCACGGACCTTCTAATATGAACGCGCCTACAATGTTCGTGGAAGTAGGTGGAAGTGAAGAGGAATGGAATGACATGGAAGCCATCCGTTTTGCCTGCAAGTGCATGCTGACTGCGAATGATGATGACAAGAATAGTAAAGGAGAACCTGTTGCAGTGGCAGTAGGTTTTGGAGGACCTCATTACGCGCCTGTGTTCTCGCGCGACGAATATGTGGATAATCTGGCAGTCGCCCACATCTTGCCTAAGTATAATATAGAAGGTATAGAAGAAGAGGTTGTGTTGCAGGCGTTTGATAAGACAGTGCCAAAGGCAAAACTCGCGGTCATGGAATGGAAAGGCCTTTCTGGGGCTGATAAAGAGATCCTGAAGAGGATATTTGAGAAGAACAATATAGAATGGAAAAAGCTTAAGGAGTTCAAGGCAGAATAGCTTTTGAAACTTATAGAAAAATATTTATATACGAATTCTATTCAATATGTTATAGTAACAAAAGGGTGTTAAATGGACTATTATACACAAAAAATAGAGCAAGTGTATCATGAACTAGATTCTAGTGTAAAAGGTTTGACAAACAAGGAAGCAGAGGAACGTCTTTCAAAGCATGGCAAGAACGAGATTGTGAGGGAAAAAGAGGTGAAACCTTTTACTATCTTTCTTGCGCAGTTCAAGGATTTCATCATATGGATACTGATAGGTGCTGCTGTTGTGAGCGTTGCATTAGGTATCCATAGCGGTTCAATGGAAGAATGGATAGATGCGATCGTGATAATCATTATCCTTGTAATCAATGCATTCCTTGGTTTTGCAAAAGAATATAGGGCAGAGAAAAGCATTGAGGCATTGAAGAAGATGGCCTCATTGAAGGCTGTTGTCAAAAGGGATGGCGTAGAGAAAAAGATTGACGCGACAGGTCTTGTGCCTGGAGACATTGTTCTGCTTGAAGTTGGAGAGAAAGTTCCTGCTGACGCTCGATTGATAGCTGCTGCTGCTCTTGAATGCGAAGAAGCTGCCTTGACTGGTGAGAGTTTGCCTGTTGACAAGAAGCCGGGCGAGCTGAGACAAGGAGTCGCAGTTGCTGACAGGAGTAATATGGTGTTCAGCGGTACAGTGATAACCCGGGGGCATGGAACTGCGATCGTAACTTCCACAGGTATGAATACGCAGATAGGAAAGATCGCAGGAATGATACAGAAAGCAGAGTCGCCAAAAACACCATTACAGATCAAGCTTGCACATTTCGGGAAGACTTTAGGAATAATTGTTCTTATGATCTGTGTGATTGTGTTCCTTGCAGGAGTCTTCAGAGGATACGAGACAATGGTCATGTTCCTTGCAGCTGTAAGTCTTGCAGTAGCTGCTGTGCCAGAAGGTCTGCCTGCGGTTGTTACAATTACTCTGTCTTTAGGTGTGCAGAAGATGGTCAAGAGAAAGGCATTGATAAGAAAACTGCCGAGTGTAGAGACATTAGGATGCACTACTGTGATATGTTCTGATAAGACCGGGACTTTGACGCATAACGAGATGACTGTCACTAAAGTATACTGCGACAGGAAAGAGATTGATGTGACAGGAGAAGGATACAGCACTAAAGGACATTTTGAATCCAAGCCAGAAAGTTTGAAACAACTTTTGAAGATAGGTGTATTATGCAATGACGCCA
>JAHWIA010000083.1 GCA_019322855.1 Candidatus Woesearchaeota archaeon
CCAAAGAATGTCAAAGCAAGGATTGAGAGCGCAATCGGCGAACTTAAGAACAACGACGATCATAACGTAGCAGTCCATAAGGCCTTGAATGAATTGGATGAACTTGCAGATAATTGCAATATAGAGCCTTATACAAGAAGCCAGATCTGGAACATTGTCAGTCTTTTAGAAAGCAGCACAATCTGATGTTATTTCTTCTTCAACTTCTTTAACTTTTTAATCTTGCTTTTAGCAACTACGCAATTAGGCACGGAAATTGTTTCCCCGCCAGAAGTCTCGAGTCTTGTCTCCAGAAGATTCACTGATAATACCCTTCCTTCTGCAGTATCAACCTTTATCAGATCGCCGACTGCAAATTCTCCCTTCCGATATATAGAGATGCCTGCGAAAAAATTAGGAAAGAAATCCTTGATCGCCAATAGAACAGACAGTATTGCCAGGACTACAAGCACAATGACGACAGTATAAAGCACATAAGTTGTCAGTTTGAACTGGTTCAATGCCATGATCACTGCACTCAGATAAATAACATAGCTCGCAATGGTTCCTAATGGACGTTCAAGCGGAATCTTGATTCCAGCATTCTTCAATATCTTGTTCAGTTCTATCTCATGCAAGAATTTCGTCAGCAAGATACCAAGGAATCTTCCAAGAAGAAAACCAAACAGAAGTATCATGATAGCAACGAACAGGTTCAACACTATACCTTCTGTGAACCATTTGTCATAAAAATTCACTACCACATCAACGAATCCCATACTGACAGAATGAGGATGATTAGTTTAAATAGCTTTCTATAATAAACTGGACAAGTACTCTTTCTTAAGTTTGAATCCCTTTTTTCTTTTCAATCGATCTATCAGTTTTACAGACTTGCTTCCATACTGCGCGCCTTGTTTTCTTCTCCAGGCAAATTCGTGTTTCAAACCAAGTTCTTCTGCAATCTCTCTCAAGATTATTTTCTTATGCTCGTTGTTTATTTTTCTATCAATATGGATTTTCATCGCTGTCTTAATGACATTTTTGTCTAGGAAAGGCGTGGCAATATTAATATTGAAATGTTCTGCAATCTTTGTATCTCTAATAAGATCTCTCCCCCACATCTTCCTCAAGCCCGACCAGCATTCCTCGTGCTTGTCTTCTGCCTCTTCATGTCTCAGGTAACCAGCAAATATCTCTTCACTCCCAAGACCGCTGAAGAATGTTTTCTCATCACCTTTTTCTTTTGCAAGCTTAAGCGCAAGATAAATGACAGCTGCAACTCCGACATTAACCACATATTGGATATCAACAATTTCAGGTTTGGGCAGGATCTTAACAACTTCTTTAATTATCTCTTCTGCTTCTTCAATATCTGCTTCTTTTTCAAAGAGCTTCAATTTTAATTCTTCTGCAATCTTCCTCGCAACAATCGGATCTTTAGGACTTTCCATCTGCCCTGTCCTGAATCCAGAACAATAACAGCTGAACTTCTTATCTAATTGCTTGCAAATGAGCGCGATTATCGCACTGTCAACACCGCCTGAGAAAAATACTGCAAACTTTTCGTCTGTCCTGTTTTCAATAGCATTGATAATATCTTTCTTCAACTGTTCTTTCAATTGTTCTTCACTTAATGTAGTTTCTTTCTGTTCTTGTTCAATTTCCTTTCTAATACCATCTATGTAGGTTTCCCATTCTTTCTGTTCTATTAGCTTTCCATCTTTCATGAATGCTTCTTCCATATCCAAGAACTAAGAAGGAGAGTATAAAAAGATTATTCTTTTTCTTCCAGTCTGATTTTCTTGACAATGAAATTTCCAGTGTTCTCGTTCTCCATAACAATCTGAGAATCTTCAATAACTATCTTTTTCTTGAACATAGGACAGTCCACCACCAAGGTCTCGTATTCACCGCCTTCTCCAGCGACATTAATCCCTATCTCCTTGTTCAAAGAACTTAGTTTTTGTATCATATCAGTGTCTATCTTTTTACCGAGAAAGTCTTTTGTAAGACCGTCGCATGCAATAGAACTTATTATCACATTAAATTTGTTTGAAATAAGATCGCGCAATAATTGCTCTTGGTCATGATGCCACAATGGACTCTGACACACCAAGTTCAGATCTCCGCAAATCTTGTCCACCCTGGTCCACTGATACCTGCTATATACTGCGCCAGTAATCACGCCATCAATAGGATACTTTTCCCTTGCCTCGCTTATGGCTCCTTTCAGATCTATAAGTTCTTTCTCTTTCTCTCCCTTTGTCTTTCTCATAACGAGCGGCAAATCAAGACATTTTGCTTGCTCCTTTACCAGCTGCACATTGGGCGTATGAAACATCCAGCTGTACGGATTCTCGCTCTCCAAACTTATCAGGCAAACAATTTGATGCCCTTGCTCTTTTGCAATATGCATTGCAAGGCAACTGTCTTTTCCAGAACTAAACAATACTCCTAACTTCATTTTACCTCTTTTTTATTTTTCAATATAATGATGTAGTATCCAGCATCTCTTTATATTCTTTACTGAACATATATTGCCGATCATCCTGTTTACTGCATCTATATCGATCTTCTCTGCCAATTTTATAGTGCCTTCATCATTCGCGATTCTTTCAGTCTCTTTATTGTTTCTTATCTTTAAAAAACTCGCATATTCGTGCGGATTGTAGAGAAAATTCACTTCATCACTTATAGTGTATTTCCCATCGATGTAGATGATCATGCCTTTCTTGCACAGATTGTCAACAATGTTTCTTGTCATTATATCTCCCAAATCACCGCTTAACTGTTCAAGGTCAAAAGTGTCCATCTCAAGCGCCCGGTTAAGGACAATTGCTTCGTGCATGTTCAGGTCATTAAGATTGATCAATTTAATAAGATAATTCTCTTCTGGCTTATACACTATATAGCCTTTGACCAGTTCTATGAGAAGATTGAACTGCTTGTTCTTGAATATGACATCAAGCATAACAGCTGGCACCATATAGGTCTTGATCTTCTTTGTAGGATTCAGCACTCTAAGCTCGTCTGCAGACTGTCTAGGAAAAATAAGCGGTACCCCCATACCGCCCTATATGTTCTATGAATTTATATCCTTTTGGCATAAGGTTTTTAAATGAAGGCCCTTCTCAAAAAGACAATGGAACTACCAAAGCACTACGATGCAAAGGAAGCAGAGCCTAAATGGCAGAGATTCTGGGAAGAAAATAAATTGTTCAAGTTCAATCCCAAGAGCAAAGCAGCAGTCTTCAGCATAGACACTCCGCCACCATATGCAAGCTCCGGTCACCTGCACGTAGGTCATGCTTTGCATTACACGCAATTCGAGATGATTGCCCGTTACAAACGTATGCAAGGGTTCAATGTTTATTTTCCACCGTGCTTTGACAACAATGGTTTGCCTACTGAAAAATATGTAGAAGAAAAATTCAAGATTTCTAAAGCACAGACTACAAGGGCAGAGTTCAGGAAACTATGCACAGAAGAAAGCACAAAAGTCGAGAAAGCTTACGCAGACCGTTTCTTTAAAGCTCTAGGCCATAGTTATGACTGGGACTTGCTTTACACAACCATAAATCCAGAAGCACAGAAAGTATCCCAGACTTCTTTCATAGAACTGTTCAAGCAGGGAGATTGTTATCAAGCAGAAGAACCAACAATCTGGTGCACAAAACATCAGACCGCTCTTGCGCAGGCAGAAGTCGAAGACATAAAAAGAAGCACAAAGATAAATCACATCTATTTTGACATGGAAGACGGAAGTAAAATAGAGATCGCAACCACAAGACCAGAGTTCCTGCCAGCTTGTGTCGGCATATTTGTACATCCAGAAGATGAAAGATACAAGCATCTGATAGGAAAGAATGCTATTGTTCCATTATTTGAACATAAAGTTATGATAAGCACTGATGAAAATGTTGAAAAAGAGTTCGGTTCA
>JAHWIA010000084.1 GCA_019322855.1 Candidatus Woesearchaeota archaeon
TAGATTGATAATAACTATCCTTGTGATTCTGCTGATAATCGCAGGAATATATATAGCTGTCCTGAAGGTGCAGTCTTACTGCGAAGACAAGTCAGATGCTTCGTATAAAGAAGGCGCGCAATTCGGCTATGAGATGAGCATCAAGCAATTGCTGAGCGAGATGGAAGACTGCAAGCCAGTCGAAGTCCATGCAGACAACCTGACAGTCAATGTGATTGCAGTCGAATGCCTGCAACAGCCAGAGATGCCAGAACTGCCTACTCCTGAAGAGCTCGAAGAGCAGAGGAAAGAAGAACAGGCAGAATAAACATTTTTCTACTTTTTCTATAATTTTTCTTGAATTTTACTGATTTTTCAATAGTGCGTTTTAAGAACAGAGTTCTTACCATTGATGGGTGATGTTAGGAGGAGAAAATGGCAGAAGTTAAATTCGAAGAATGTTTGAAAACAAACGAACTGATAGGTTCTGCAGGCGCCAGGCTGTTGAGCTGGTATGAGCATAATTATCCGCAGTATGAATTTACAGGCGTGCATGACAAGAGCTATAGAGGGACTGACAGTACGCGCTATGTTATTGCTATGAAAGAAAAATCATGGTTAGGAAGGACAAGATTGAATGAGGTTGCGCGGATCAAAGAAGCGTGGAATAATGAAGATAATTTCATAAATGTGGAAGTTAGCGATCCTAATTTTAAGGATCATTCTAGAACTCTTCATGACATCATGATGGAAGTAGACGACAGAATGATGTTTCCTCTTGAAGAATTTATGAAAGAAGGAGGATTCAATGCGAGCACGTCTTTTTATCTGCAGCAGTTCGGAAAGTTCAAACCAGAACACAGACATCCTCTTTTTGAAAAGAGAGAAACTGATGAAAGGCATTACCCGAGAGTCTATACTTTCCAATATGAAGGCTACCGTTATGTTGCATACTCGCCCGGCTCTTGCGGCTCTGACATTGTCTTGGGCAGGATGGAAAAGAAAATCTCAATAGGCGGTTTCATCAAGGATGCTATTCTGCATTTGCTAGGAAGAAAACCAGAGTTTTCAAACTATCTCGTAGAACTTGGATATCTTAAAGGTCCGGGAAGGAAAGGAATAGACTGGGCATACATAGATAGAACTCTAGTCGACAGAGAAAGAATCCAGGCATATCTTAACGAGCAGAAAAAGAAAGAAGCTGAAGCATAATCATTTCTTCAAAACGCCTTGTGGAACAGGAGGGTATTTATGACCGTCTAGATAATATATGATGTCATAATTATTCATGTCTCTTGAGAATAATGAGAGGAATTGGTTCAATAATTCGTGCAGTTCTTTTACGTCTCTTGCAAAGAAGGTGAACTCTGCATTCCAATCCCCGAACAGCATGTAACTTCGTCCCAGATTTTTATGTTGGGTTGTGAACTCTTTTAATTTCTTTTCTATCTTTTCAGGATGCTTGAAATTTATCAAAAGATTTCCCCACAGTTCAATGTCTTCTGCCTGATGTATGTCAATATTGCACGTGTAGCCTGTTATGATTCCGCTCTTTTCCAGGATCTTGATCCTGTTCCTCAAGCCTTCGATGGAAAGTTTTGTTTTCTGGCTTAAATTCAGCAGAGTTTCCCGACAATCTTTTGCCAGCCCTTGAAGGATAATGAAGTCTTTTTCATCTAATATGGTGGTTCTTTCTTTTTTCTCTATCGTTCCCTTTTTCCCCTTGAAAAGAACTTCATTGTCTAATTTGATTGATTCAATCATATCAAATGTTTTCAGTTCCCTTATGTTAGTGCTGAATTCTTTTTTTAAATCTGACAAAATCTTGTAGAAATGCCTCCTGTCTTTTGCCCAAAATCTCACTCTTATCTGGTACTTGCTGATGCATTCGCCAAGCCATGCAGAATATGGGTGATTTTTCAGGAATTCTATGATATTTTCCTTTTGTTCCTTGTCAAACTCATAAAAACCAATGTAACACAAGAATTTCTGATAGCCTAATTTTGTGTAATCAATCCTCGGCTCAAAGCTCCTGATGATGCCTTTCTTTATGAGCTGCTCTATTCTATATGGAACTATTGACCTGTTGATCCTCAATTCTTTTGCCATCTTTGAATATGCCTCCCTGCTGTTCTGCCTCAGGATGCCTAAGATCCGCTTGTCTATATGGTCTAATTGCTTCATGCTATACATTATTCCGGCGTGTCTTATAAAGCTTACGGAAATATAAAGGAAAATTAAAGAAATATTATTTATTTTTCAGGAGGAAGATTGAAATCCAAAGCTTTATATACATGTATGCATATATGTATGTATATGACTAAGGTAATATCATTATCTGACGATGCTTATGAAGCATTGAAGAATGCAAAAGAAGCAGGAGAATCTTTCTCAGAAGTGGTCAGAAGAATTGTCAAGAAAGAAAAGAACATATTTGATTTCTTTGGCAGATGGCCAGGTCCGAAAGAAGAATTGGATAAGATGGGTTCTGATATTAAAAAAGACAGGGAATCTTTCAAATTAAGAGAGGTTCGTTTCTGATGTTTTGCTTAGATACTAATATCATCATAGATATTTTTAGAGGAGATAAGAAGTTAAAAGAAAAATTCCTTAAATTCAAAGGAAAGAATGTGAAGTTCTATGTGACATCAATATCTTTGTGCGAATTATTCAAGGGAGCGTATAAATCAAAAAACAGAGAGCAAGCAATTGAATTGATCACTGATTTCTATAATAGCGTGAAGATAATTGATTTTGATTTGGCCAGTGCGAATCTCTTTGGTTTTTTCAATAATGTTCTTGAGAAAAAAGGGACAAAAATTCCTGATCTGGATATAATGATAGCTTCTCTGGCAATGGCCAACAACAGCATTTTAGTTACCCGCGACATACAGCATTTCAAAAAGATACCTGATTTTCAGTATGAGAAATGGTGAAGAGTTCTACAAAAACATTTATAAAGCCTGTTTAGTACCTTGATGATATGCCATTCCTATCAGATAAAGAGCAGAAAAAGCAGTTCAAGCCAATAGCTGGCAAGGATCCTGATAAATACTATGCTACTGAAGTTCTTCGCGAGAATGGTTTCATGCGCAAGCAATGCAAGTGCGGAACTTATTTCTGGACAGTCAATGAGAAACAGGAAGTTTGCGGTGATCCTGTGTGTTCTGGGGGTTTCAGGTTCTATACTGACAATCCGGCTAAGAAAAAATTGGATTATGTTTCTGTGTGGCTGGAATTCTCTAAGATGTTCAAGAATCTAGGTTATACTCCTATCAAAAGATATCCTGTAGTTTCCAGATGGAATCCTACAATGGAATACACAAACGCTTCGATCGCAGCATTCCAGCCGTTTGTGATAAGCGGTGAAGTGAAACCGCCTGCGAATCCTTTAGTCATACCGCAGTTTTGTCTTAGGTTTGATGACACAGACAATGTCGGCATAACAGGAATGCACAATACTGGTTTTGTGATGATAGGACAGCACGCATTTGTCCCGCCTTCTGAATGGGACCAGAACAGTTATTTTAGGCACATACTTGGTTGGCTGAACAATGGTCTAGGTCTGCCGAACAAGGAGATTACATTTCATGAAGATGCTTGGGCAGGCGGCGGCAACTTTGGCTGCTGCATGGAATACTTCAGTAGAGGTGTTGAATTAGGGAATCAGGTCTACATGCTGTATGAACAGACAGCGTCGATGCCTCGGGAATTGTCTATCAAGGCGCTGGACATGGGAATGGGCATGGAACGGAATGCATGGTTTTCGCAAGCTACTCCTACAATGTATGATGCTACTTTTCCGACAGTTATCAAGAAATTATTGAGTGCTACTGGTTTCAAGTATGACGCAGATATGGTAAAAAGATACATGCCTTACGGCGGCTACTTGAACATAGATGAAGTTGATGACATCAATAAAG
>JAHWIA010000085.1 GCA_019322855.1 Candidatus Woesearchaeota archaeon
TGTATTTTCTTTCTTTAAGCAACAAAGGATTAAGAATTTATCATGGCCTACAGTTGTCACAATATTGCCTTAATTTATGTTTGACGCAGAAACGTTTCCCGCACCCCTTGCAGATCTTGAACTGTTTGTATAATTTCATAGCCATCGTATTTAGCTCCCACAAGCAGGAATTTATATAACTTATGGTATAAATTCGTAAAGCTTTTAAATAGTCCGCGCTATCCAGTAACCATAATGGGGAGTATTCAACACATAGCTATAATCATGGATGGCAACAGAAGATGGGCTAAAGAGCAGGGTCTCTACTCTTGGAAAGGCCATGAAGCAGGTGCAGAGAACCTTAAGAAGATTTGCCAGCATTGCCAGGACAGGGGAATAAAATATCTTACTGTTTACGCGTTGAGCACTGAGAATCTGAAAAGAACTTCTGAGGAATTGGCAGTGCATTTCGGACTTCACAAGAAATACATAAAGACTGAGATTCTGGATAATGACAAGTTCATGAAAGACGGCATAAGATTCAATGTCATAGGCAACTTAAACAAGCTTCCAGAAGATGAGCAGGCATTGATCAAAGAAGCAATGGACAAAACAAAAGACAATGACGATTTTGTATTCAATGTATGTCTTGCTTATGATGGTCAGGACGAGATTGTAGAAGCTGTAAAAGAACTTCTTAGGAAAGGTGTCAAGCCAGAAGAAGTTGACAGGGAAGTTTTGAAACAGCAGATGTTCACCAAAGGTATTCCGGCTCCTGACTTGATTGTAAGGACAGGGATGAATCCTGAAAAAAGACTGTCTGGTTTCTTGTTATGGGATTGCAGTTACAGTGAATTCTTTTTTACAGGAACAAAATGGCCGGGTTTTTCCACAGAGGAATTAGACAAATACATCAAAGAATTCTTAGAACACAGAGAAAGACGATTCGGGAAATAAACTCATAATCTAGCCAAATTTGCTATAGTTCTTTAGTATCTCCATAATCAATCTACCATAGCTTACATTCATCCATCTTCTCCATTCTATGACTTGCGTGAAATTATAAACCATATCAAAAATCTTGCTTCTTGGAAGCTTGATCAATACCTTTATCAAAGGAGTCATCCAAGGAAATCTCACTGCTAAAACAGAGAATTTTTGTAAATTCTCAACCTCTTTTATCTGTTTCTGCTTTAATACGCTTCTATGGATCTTATAAGGGCTTCTGCTCAATTTTTCAAGATCATTCTTTGTCATATAGCCTCTAGACAGCGCAAGATCTGTTATCTCTAGGCCTGGCAAGGGTGCAAATACATAATTGCTTGTAACCAGAGGGTTTATCTTTCTGTTCATCTTTATAGTCTTCCATGCCTGTTCCAATGTCTCTCCTGGAAGACCAAACATATTAAAGACAACCAAAGGAACCTTGTATTTCTTAAATAAGGCAACAGCTTTCATGATCTGGTCATCAGTTATCTGCTTCTGGAGAAGTTCATTCCTTAACTTTTCATCCCCAGTCTCTATCGCAAATCTAATATTAACGCAATTTCCTGTATTTGCGATCGCTTTAACAACATCCTCATCCACAAGATCAGCCCTGACATTGCAACTGAAAGGCAGATCTATCTCTTCTTTGTATTTTCTCAAGAATTCAATCATCCATTTCTTATTCAGATTAAATGTGCTGTCAATGAACATCACTGTCTTGATAGGACATATCTTGTGTGCTTGTTTAATCTCTTCTATAACTTTGTCCGGATTCCTAAATCGTACGAATCTCCCTTTGCCCTGCATCGCCTTCTGGAATGCGTGATTAAAACAAAAACTGCACCTATAGGGACATCCTCTGCTCGTAATGAAGACTGTGAATTGCTTCTTCTTGAAATACGGAAATTCCATGTATAGTTTCCTGTCGGGAAAAGGTATAGAATCCAGTTCTTCTACCAAAGGTCTCATTTCATTCTTGAATATCTTTCCATTTTTTTTTATCCACAGATTTTTGATTTGCGTTTCATCCGTCCCATTTGCTATTGCATTTACATATTCAAGAATCGCATCCTCTCCTTCTCCAATGCAAATCGCATCGACGCCTTTTTTATTTATCATATCTTCAGGGAAAAATGTAGTATGAGGCCCTCCAATAAGAATCTTTGAACTAATGTCTTTCTTTCTTATCTTCTTGGCCATCTCACAGACCCATTCGTGCTGCAATGTCATTGAAGAGAAAGCAATCACATCTGGATTGATATCTTGCAATCGTTTAATAATTTCATCGTCCTTTCCTAGGATAGCACAGCACTCGTGACCTGCTTTTTTTAGGACTGCAGAAAGATACATTACTCCTAGATATTCGCTCCATATGTCTTGAACAAAAGCAATTTTTGCCACTTAAAATCACATTCTGATAAATTTAAGAAGAGTATTTAATAGTTTCTATTTGACCAGATAAATTTAAATATTAACTTTTTTTCAATAACACAATGGATATTTCCAAGCATGCAAAATGGATAATCTTGTTTCTTTTCATACTGGGAGTTGCTTTGAGATTGCAAGTTGATGGCATCTATGTAGATAATCCCGGCACAATCAAGGCCGCAGACGCTTTCTATTATGTTCTTTCTGCAGAAAATATTGCAGAAACAGGCAAGTATGGTTATTTCCCATATTATATCACTGATGGAAGTGATGACATGATCGATGCACACGTTCCTCTAATGCTGATTTCAGGTTCTGGGTTGACCAGTACTAGCGGATTGAAGGCATGGAATACAGTTTATATATTAGTCTGCATTATATTCTCATTGCCAATCATCATCGCATTCTATTTTGCAAAGAGATTATTTAATTCAGATCATGTAGGCATACTAGCATCTTCAATCTTGGTTGTCCCCTTATTTATAGGAAAATGGTGGTATCTAATGTATATAGGAATGTGGACCACTGCAATAGGTATTGCTCTTGCTTTTGTATGCTTTTGGCTTGTGTACGAATGTGTTAACGCACCCAAGGATTGGAAATATATAATGCTCGGTTTAGTAAGTATTGGAACTCTATTATTTCATTTCCAAGACTTGATTATGATTGCACCTTTAATTTTGTTTGTTTTTTTTAACCTATGGAAAATACATAAATTAACAAAGGATTTTTTCAAGAAGATAGGGATGATCTTAATCCCAAACATATTTTTTTTTATATTCTACTTCAGCAGATTTTATACTGTTTTCACGAGCGGAAGATCGTCATTTGGCTGGCAGAATCAAGTTTTTACAAACGCGCCATACTACGTAAATATAAATCATTTAGGCTATTTGCTTTTAGGTTTGGCATTGCTCGGCCTGCTATTGATGTGCTTGAATTACAAGAAATACATTTTTTTTATAGGAACTTGTATATATTTTTCCTTTTATCTATACATTTTCCCTAAAATTACCGCAGCTGCTTTTGATATAATGAGGAGTCGTTTTATTATTATTTTCATCGCGGCTCTATTTATTGCATATGCAATCTATTTTTTTGTAATTAATATACATAAATACTTGAAGCTTCCTAAGATTACGATGGTCCTTGCTATCGTCACGATATTTATCGTCGCAGGGCTTCCTGGCCAATTCGCTCTAGTCGAACAGATGAAGTCTCAGCATCTAACGCCTGAGAAATATTCCGTCATGCTATGGATACAAGAAAATACTCCCAAAGATGCAAGAATATTTTTTCTAGACGGCTATTTTCAGCATAGCAATTATTATTCGAAGAGAGTGTCTACTGCTCCCGAGATTCCAGAACTGCAAAAACATATAAATAAATTTTTTGCTACTCAAAACTTATCACTGGAGTTTAACACAGGATTAGGAATGTCT
>JAHWIA010000086.1 GCA_019322855.1 Candidatus Woesearchaeota archaeon
TAAAATTCCAGGATGCTGCTCAGACTCTTGCGCAAGGCCATCCAAGAGTTTCCAGGCTACAGGCAATGATGGAAGCAAGAGCGCATAGAAACCACACGCGACAGATTAAGAAGGAGCAATAATAACCTTTATAAATGCATTCGGATTTCTGCTACTAGGTTTTATAAGGAGGGTTATAATATGAAACAAAGAGAATGCAGTTCAAAATATCTAAAAGTCAGATGCCCTAAATGCAAGAACGAACAGATCATATTCGGAAATGCAACAAGCAAGGTGCAGTGCCTTGTCTGCAACAAGGATCTGGCAGTTCCTACTGGCGGAAAAGCGACTGTCAAGGCAAGAGTCCTTGAAGTCTTGTGAGGTTAACTAAACAAAATGTATTATCAAAGGGAAGGTTTGCCTGAAGTATCAGAAATCGTTCTATGTACAGTAACAAAGATACATCATACTTCTGTTTTTGTGACGCTTGACGAATTCGGCAATAAGTCTGGAATGATCCACATCAGCGAGATCAGCCCGGGAAGGATAAGAACTATCGGCGATTATGTCAAGGAAGGAAAAAAGATAATCTGCAAGGTCCTTAGAGTTGATAAAGAAAGAGGGCACATAGATCTTTCATTAAGAAGAGTCAATGAAGGAAAGAGAAGGGAAAAGACAGACCAATTGAAAAAGGAACAGAAAGCAGAAAAGGCAGTTGACTTCATTGCAGAACAGCTTAAACTGAAGCCTCTGGACTTGTACAATAAACTAAAGCCTGTTGCTTTTGAAGAATACAACTTCCTGCACGAATGCTTCGAAGACATTGTCATTGACCAGTTTGATGCAAAGAATTTCAAGCTGGACAGCAAGACAACAAAAATTCTTGTAGATACTATCAAGCAGAGGATGAAGCCAGCAGAGATAGAGATCAAGGGAACATTCGACTTGGTAACTTACAAGCCTAACGGTGTTGAGCAACTAAAGCAGGCAATCAAACTCACACAGCATCCGCAGATCATTGTCAAATATCTTGGAGGCGGAAAATACAGTTTCCAGGTTAAATCAACCAATTATGACGATGCAGAAAAATTATTCTCCAAGCACATCGAAGAAGCTGTCGAATCTTTCAAGAAGCTTGGCGGAGAGACAAAGATAGAAAGAGAGTAAGATGTACAAATGCAGCAAGTGCGACAGATATACATTAGAAGCGGTTTGCCCAAAGTGCAAGCAAAAAACAAAGATTATTAAACTTCCAAAGTTTTCTATTGAAGATAAATACGGCGAATACAGAAGGAAAGCAAAATGTGGACAGTAAAGCAATTGTTGAAGATAAAGAAACTGAAGAATCCTGTACTTATAGAAGGTTTGCCAGGCATCGCAAACGTGGGAAAGATCGCTGTTGACTTCACAGTTGAAAATAAAAAAGCGAAAAAACTGTTCGAGATAACTTCTCATGCTCTTCCTCACTCTGTCTTTATACAGGAAGACAATCTTGTTGAACTTCCTAAATTGGTGATTTATCTTCTGAAGGCAAAAGAAAGAGACATATTGTTTTTGGCAGGAGATGTTCAGCCGATCAATGAAGAAGGCTGTTATACTTTCTGTGAAAAGATTCTTGAAATATGCGGTAAATTAGGTGTGAAAGAAATAGTCACATTGGGCGGTATCGGCCTGGGAAAGGTTCCTACAAAGCCAAAAGTTTACGCGACTGGAAACAATAAGAATATAATCTTGAAGTTCAAGAAAGCAGGCAAGATCAATACCAAGCCTTACGGCATAATCGGGCCTATAATAGGAGTAACTGGCCTGCTCGTCGGACTGGCTGGTGTGAAAAAGTTGAACGCAATCGCGTTATTGGCAGAGACTTTCGCGCATCCAATGTATCTCGGCATGCAGGGTGCTCGGGAAATCCTATTGATATTGAACAAGATGTATAATCTAAAGCTTGATCTTAAGAATCTTGACAAAGAGATCAAGGAGATAGAAGAAGAATTGATGCTCAAAACAAAAGAGATGGCGAAAATCGCAAAGAAAGGAAAAGAAAGACAGCTCACTTACATTGGTTAAAAAGAGGTGATTGAATGGCAGATTTGTATATGATATTCGGCTGGGGATCTCCGATAGGCACAGGCTTGTTCCTGGTATTTCTAGGATTGTTCATTTATCTGTTGACCTTAGCTGGAAACAAAAAGAAGAAAAAGAGATAGTCAAGTAAACTTTATAAACCATCTTCTGTAGAATTATTGTATGGATAACTCTAAAATAAAAGAGATTTGCATGAAAGCAGGCAGCAGACACAAACTTGTAGATGCTGTTGTAGTCCCTTCTAACAAGATCATAGTCGGAAACTGGATACGATTGAAATGTCAGTATGGCTGTGACAGTTACGGAAGATCGCACAGCTGCCCGCCAGCTGTAAAAGACATGTCAAAAGACATAATCAAGGAATACAAAAAAGCAGTCCTGCTCGTGTTCAAGACAGACAGCATCAGCAATGACAAGAAATACAGCCAAAGTTATACAAGAATCTACAAGGGAATGTTGGCTATCGAGAGAGCGCTTTTCGTGAGCGGTTTCTACAAGGCTTTCGGGATGGGTCCTGGACCGTGCCCTATGTGCAAGGAATGCAGTTTTCCTAAACCGTGCAAGCATCCTAAACTGAAACGGCCTGCAATGGAAGCATTCTGCATCGACGTGTTTGCCACTGTAAAGAATATCGGCAAACAAATTAAAGTTCTAAAAGATAAGAAATCTCAGGCTGTGCATAACAGCTATTGTTTAGTGCTGGTTGAATAAGGACCAGTCAACTTCTTTTCCTTTTCCGTTGAGGTACACATTATTCTTTATCAGCAGAAGAAGGCTTCTTCTGTGCCAGTCAAGTGTCCTTTGATAAAGAAGATTCTGTGTTGAATCATAATCCCTGCTGAGAAATTTCTCTAACATATTTCTTTCGAGCTCGTCAAGCTTTGCGAACCTTTCTGTCGCTTTCAATTCCCTGAAAGCTCGTTTCAAAAAATCTCCTGCCTCTCCAATCTTTGCAGGCCTGCCTGTTATCAATCTTGTCTCTTCGTCCAGATACTTTCTTGCACCCTCAATCGCCATAGGAGACCATGGTGAGTCGCACAGATTATCAATGACATCATACATCAAATCCATCCTGTCCCTTCCTGCAGAATTTACATTATCATGTTCTGGATCTTGATTATAAACCGAAACTCCTTCTGATAAGTAAGAGGGTGTGTTTTCTTCTATCTCTGCCTGCCTTTTTTGAAGAAGTTCTCTATAATCTGTTAATCTTTTCTCAGACCAGGTTGACAAGTCAGGCAATTTCAAGAACAAAACGAATTTGTTGAATGTTGCAGGCGATGCGAATTCCTGTATCAATACGTTCCTCAGCGAATACACGAATTCTCCCCCTGCCGCCATTATCAGATCAAACTCTGCCTTGACGACCGGCTGTGTATAAGCAGGACTGATCCTGCGCATTGCAGAGTATTCAAGGTCAGGGAAGTCCAATGAAATTTCAGGATAATAATAAAATTCGTCAAGATCTTCGAACATGCTCTCTCTAATCCTCTTTGGATACCTGCTGACTACGAAATTAGGAGTTGTCATCCTATTGGCATTAAAGAATCTGGGTATCGTCTTTGGAAAGTCTTTTGGCCTATTGTCGGGATCCATCAAAAATACTTTTTTTGAAGAAATATATAAAGCCTTTGGACCTGATAAGCTTTAAATACAGCTCGCTTGTATCTGCATTAAAATGGTTAGATTAACAAGAGAGTTCGGACCGAGCGAAGAACAGTTTGATTCAGTACAAAGGTATCTAATTGATGAAAAGAACT
>JAHWIA010000087.1 GCA_019322855.1 Candidatus Woesearchaeota archaeon
TCTTTGTGCTGCTGACTCCTGCATCTGCAAAACCGATGATTTTTCCTCCTAATTTCTCGAACGCGCTCTCAAAACTCAGTCTCGTCCTTGTGCTCACCTCAAAGAACAATGTAGCAAGCACCTTTCCCTTGAACAGGTTCCTGTTGATGCCGAGCCTGTTCTGTTTCTCGATTCGTGCAGCAGTCTCTAGTATGTGTATGATCTCTTCCTTTGATAAATCATGGATAGAAACAATGTCTTTATTCTTGAATCTAAACTTGCTATCCTGCTTTTTCTTTTTTCTTAACATCTTACCCCCAACATGTTTCAAAATTCAAGTCAATTTGGCAAAATACAGCAATTTCATGCTGTATTTTGAGCATGCTCAGGAAAATCTTAATTTATAATAAATAAGTTTTAAAATTATCCCTTATTCCTTTTTGAGAGGATTTTCCTAACATATAAACATTATTATTTTGAGCTGGTGGTGAAAACTAATTATTTTTCAATAGATTTATAAATGAATTAAACAATAAGAACAATAATGAAATTAAAGAAATATAGTTGGATAATCTCCCTGATAGTTCTTATTACTATTGTAGTCGTAATTGTCAATATAGATAGAATCCTTGACATAGATATTGTCACAGAAGAAGAGTTCATGACAGAAGAAGATCTCATCCTTATAGAGAACGAGCAGACAAATCTGGTAAATAATCCAGACGGCGTTCTGGTCGAGGTCTTCAGTGATTTTGAATGCCCGATGTGCAGGCAGATTTATCCATTAGTGCACAATCTTAGGATCAAATATAATGGAAAGATAAATTTTCAGTACAGACATCTGCCATTGGATTATCACAGAAATTCTTACAAAGCAGCACTGGCGAGCGAATGCGCAAGGGACCAGGGAAAATTCTTGGAATTCCACGACCTTCTGTTCAGGAAAGGCGCAGACAATGACATGGTAGAGTTTGCAGAAGCTTTAGGCATGGATAAAGTACAGTTCAACAACTGTCTTTTGTCAGAAGAAAAAGCACCTGCCATTGAAAAAGACATCCAGGAAGCATTGCAGAGAGGTGTGCAGGGCACGCCGTGGTTCTTTGTAGAAGGTGAGAATGTATGGTTTGATGAAGTAGAACCTCTGATAATAGACAATCTACAGAAATAATTATTGTTTTCCTTCTCCCAATCCTAATTCTTTGTCAACTTGTTCTTCTCTTTTTTCCTGTTCGTGCTTTGATTCCATGTAATCAGAAGCGCCTTCTTTCTGCAGAAGGTTGTTGACTTGGTCCTGGCTTATGTCTTCTGATTGTTTTTGTTTCGGCTTCCTGAAAGTGAATACTAAGCCTGCGATTACAGCTGCGATTACTAATGCGACAATCCATAGCCATGTCTTTCCGCCCTTTACTTCTTCCTCATTCAATGCAGCAACAGCAGCTCCTGTCGAGAATTTGTCACCTTCCTCGTTCTCAAACACTTCTACTTTTGAGATAGGATCCTTGCCTTCTTCCATGTTTATCTCTACTTCTTTTACAGCAGAAGGCTGTGCAGGTACTGGCGCGGTCCTTGTCTTTGCACTTATCGCAAGATTATAAAGATCGTTCAGTTCTGCCTCATAAATTACATAATCGTCAGATTCTGCAAGTCTTGACGGAATTATCTCTGACCACTTGTCATCTTCCAGCTTGTAAAGCATAAGAGAGGATTCATCAAAATTATTCAGCCATGATTTTGCAACATTAAACTTCAGTTTTGCACCTTCAATGTCTTCATTGGAAAAATCATACATAAGCACTTCAATATAAGAATAGATATTGTCTGATGCTGTCGGCCATTTCCTTGGCTTTTCATCCTGGCTCCAGCTTCTCAGTTCTATCGACATCTTAAGGATGTCTTTGTTGAACATAAGTTCAAGATGGCTTATAGGAATGTTCATGTTGCTGTTGTCAAATGAGATGTTCTCGTCCTTTTTTATCAATGAGAATTTCTTTGTCAACCTGCCGCTCTTTATTGACTGGTATTCGAGCCTCTTCTGTTCTTGTTCAAGCTTCTTGTCCTTCATCGCTGAATTTTCTTCTTCGTTTACAAGAACCACAATGACTTCATCACTCACGACACCGCCATGATTGTCATCTGCAGTGACTGTCACTTCAAATTCTCCTGGCGCATATGTTGAGGTGTCTGCCCATCTTCCTTCGTCATCAAATGGTTTTGTGAAAGAGAATGTAATTTCATCCCCATCAATATCAGTAGCTTTAGGAACAATGTTGAGTATCTTGCCCCTTACCACTTCCATGTTTTCAGGAACTTCAAGCACAGGAAGCATGTTAGGCACTAAAAAGGTTTTCTGCAGTTCAAGACTGTTGTCAGGATCCCTGTATTTGCAGACTACACCGTCTCCTCTTTCAAAGAATTCTCTCTTCAATATCTTTGTGTTTTCTCCGTCTATCAAACCTTCCTTGCCAAGCCATTGCCAGCTCGGACTTTTTGAAGCTACATCCTGCTTGTATTCAACATTGCAGGCAAGGTCATCTCCGCTCAACACAATATCTACCTTTGCAAGGTCTGTCTCTTCTTCTGCAATGACTGCAAGACTGACTAAAAATAACATTAGAACAAAAACTGTAGTTATCAACACCCTCTTTCCCATGATAAAGGCAAATATTACATCAGTATATATAAATATTACTGCTTGCCTTTTAAAGAGCTAGCGGAGCTTGTGCACAGTGCCGCCGAATCTTGCAGTCCCTAACCAGTTATTATTGCGCTCGTCCACTTCATCGATGTTTTCCTGGCTGTCAACTGTAAGCAGGAATTCTGGCCCCAATGAAGTTACAGAAAGTCCGTCAGTAGGTATCGACATCTTCACATAACCCTTATCGCCAGGCTCAATGTCATTCGTGATCTTGCCTGCAGTAATTATCTCTTCTGTGTTCTGCATCTCACCTGCGACATAGAAAGTTCCTTTGCTCTTTCCTTCGCCAATGTTTTGGACATATATTCCTACATCCACGCTTTGTCCTTGAACATGGTTCAAGAATCTCACGCTTTCAATCACAAGGTCGGGAAGTCCTGAAGTGCCGCACTTGCTCCAGCATTCAAACTTTTCATCGTTAAACCTGCCTTCTCCTATCGGCCGTCCTTCTCCAGTACCCAATGGACAGCAGAAACCTCCTCTCTTTCTGCAAAGGCTGTCCTTGCATAACAATTCCTTGCACATTCCGTCCTCACACATTCCTTCACAGGCAAAGACCTTTGTCTGGAAGACATCTCCTTCACAGAAACCTTCGATGACTCGCGTATAATCCTTGCATTCGTCTGTGAAAGTTCCTCCTGGGAATGTCACTGTTCCTTGCTTGCTGTAATCCAGACCTTCGTCACTGTCAGTGCAAGGCCCCATAGGTGTCTGCGTCTCTGGCCCGCCTCTAACACTGCCAGGTCCGCTTATGTAGAAAGGATAGAGCATCCATTTTCCGCCATTGCAGTCATGTTCTTTTCCTTGCTTTATTGAACAGCTGTAAGCGATGACGAAATTATCACCTGCACTCAGGAGATCCAAAGAAATAGGTATCAAAGTCTCTACCTTGCCCCTGCACCAGTTAGTGTCCTTGTATCTTGGACAATCAAGTTTCACAGGCAACCATTTATTGTCTCTTGATAACACATAGATGTAACCGAAAACATAGTCATCCCTTAATTTCACACTTGCTGCGACTTCTGAAGTCTCGAAAAGCTCGAAATCAGAAGGAAACATGACCATTTTCTTCCCTGCCAATGTCAGCCAATTAGGAAGCGCCTCTCCTGCAG
>JAHWIA010000088.1 GCA_019322855.1 Candidatus Woesearchaeota archaeon
AACGGCGCGAACGAGGAAAAGCATCCAGATTCAATGGATGTTGACTGGGGCGCGTACAATGCAGTGACAGAAGCTGTGCAAGACACTGATAATAATCCAAAAGGCTCAATTGTCGAGATGACAGGACACATGCACGATCCTAAAGTCACTTGGAGGGGTGTCACACCTGTCCAGAGGACTGCTGGCCAGGACATGTTCATCACAGACTTTGATAATGCAACACAGACAAGAAAAAAGATACATCATGTAGAGATGCAGGGTGTTTATGATCCAAAAGAGTTCAAAAAGTACTTTGAAGTGACAATTCCTAAATATAATCTGGCTATAAGAAGGAAATTTGGCATAGAATCATTGATTGAAAAAGGTATTGTCAAAAGAAAGAGCTGGGAAAGACTGCCTGCAAAAGCTGCTTAATAGAAATCCTCTCTTTCAGCTTCTGTTTCTTCTTCTGTAGGTATTTCAGATCCAATAGCAGGTCTTTCAAATCTAATAGGTCCCTGCCCTTTAGGAGGCCTGTCTGTACGTATCTCTTCTTTCTCTTCTCTTTCTTCTCCTTTTTCCTCTTCTTCACCCTCTTTTTTCTTCTTTTTCTTTATTTTCGGCTCTTTTACTATGTAGTATGCTATTGCTCCTGCTGCGATTATCACTAATGTGGCAGGATGTATGACAAATTTCCATAAAATACTGTAATCAATGTAGTTTTGAGTGACAATTCCTATTATTGCGATGAAAACTAGTATGATTATCGTGTTTGTTAACTTGCTCTTGATGCCTATCAGCGAAGTCAGCAATAGTATGCAGAAGATCGCGACAATGAAGATCGCAAAGTATAGAAACCAGGAGATGAAACCGACAACTCTGACAAAGTTCACAAACAACAGAGCGACAACAAGTGCGATTGTTATATTGATTCTTGTCTTTGGTTCTCCGTTCTCTTTTCCGAAAACATTTGTCTTTTGAAGAAATGCAAAGATCAATGTGAATGCTAGAATGAAAGGCAGAATCACGTCGAGGATTCCAATCTTCACCATTAATTTTATTGAATCTTCAAAAAATGTCATTAAATTTCTATAATGTTGTTCAAAGTTTATAAATTTTTTTAAAATAGATACTTTTATATATGATTTATACTATATATATTAAAAACTATAATGTTTTTTCAAAAGAGGTGAGAACAAATGGTTCTAAGAAGAAGGAAAAAAACAACAAAAAGAAGGACAACTAGGAGAAAGACTGCAAAGAGAAAGACAACTAAGAGAAGAACTACAAAAAGAAAGACAGCAAAGAGAAAGACAACTAAGAGAAGAACTACAAAAAGAAAGACAGCAAAGAGAAAGACAACTAAGAGAAAAACCACAAAAAGAAAGAAAGCAACAAAGAAAAAGACGACCAAGAGAAGGACTACAAAGAGAAAGACAGCAAAAAGAAAAACCACAAGAAGAAAGAAAGCAGCAAAGAGAAAGACTACTAAGAGAAGAACTACAAAAAGAAAGACGACAAGACGAAAGACAACTAGAAGGAGAAAAAGATAAATCTATGTAAAACTGCTCCTTCTAGGAATGGAGCAGTTACTTCTTATTTTTTACCTGGCAAATAACGTGCAGGAGATGGTGCGCTCTTTCCTGCGATATAGCCTGCCGGTGCTTTTTTACCCACATTATCAAAGTATTGGAAAGCAGCATTTGTCATGAACAGATTAAGATATGCTGAGAAGCCTTGCTTTGACGCTTTCAATGCACCTTTTGTCACATCATAGAATGTGCTTGTCAAATCTGTAAGGTTATAGCCTGATTTCTTGTTCATTGCATTCCTTTGCGTCAAATATGCTCCATCATTGGTTTCTGCAGGTTTTCCTACGTTTGAAAAGTAAGAAAGACACGCTTCATAGAGCTTGTTCTTCATGAACTTGTTGAAACCGGTCTTTGTCGGCTGAAGTTTGCCTTGCCTGTCAACATTATACAGATCAGTAATCCTTTCAAGACTTGCTGTGTGATCGTATGGTTTCAATTTTACTTTTCTTTCAGTAGGTCTTGTGGTTTGTTTTCCAGGCAGAATCCCTTTTCCATTGTACAAATTACCATCTGCACCATAAAGATCAATAGTTTCATCATCCAGATTCCTAGGCTTGTCAAGATAATCCCCGATCGAGGCTCCATCACCTCCTCTTATCACCAATCCAGTGCTATCATCTCTTTTCAATCCTGTTCTGGAGGAAATCCTAGAAGTAGCAGGATTTGTTCTACTATCTAGCGCAGTATCTAAAGTAGATCGCCTGTCTGTTTCCCTGCGCAACTCTGACATCAATTCTTGATTTTCATATAGCATTCTCACCATTATTATCACCCTTGTCGCAATTTAATTTATCAGGATAATATAGGTAAAAGAAGTTTAAAAAGAATTTTGAGATTAAGAACAACAAACTGGGACAATTTATTCAAGAAGTTCTTTGTGATGCGCACTTGCCCACAAGGTCGCAGTAGCGTCCCTTGCAGTGTTTGTTGTAGGAAGATTCACGTCTCCGTAAAGAAAAAATCTGTCCTTGTACTTGAAGTGCGAAAGCAAACCAATCTCATGCCTGTCTCCATTCCCTGTACTTGTGAAAGTATAGCCTGCACCGACAGTAGGCTGTCTTATGTCACCAAAATCATCAAACCTATGCGAAGCCTGTAGATTGTGCATCTCAAGGTTGATAGGTTTCTTTACAAAAGTATAAGTGAATGTGTCCCTGCCATAGAAACTTTTAGGCGGGAGCCTGTAATCAGTAGGATAACCGTCCGGGTAAGCAATTCCGGGATAATTAAGACCGGGAGATCTTGTTAATTCAGGTACTGCTGCAGTGCTGAACGCTCCTAACTTTGCATCACCGACTGCAAGAGTCGCGCTTGCAAAGATGTCATCTCCATATCTGGTGTCTTTTGTCTTACTGAACTGTGCAAAAGCCCTGAACCCGAAACTTGAAGGTTTTTCAGTATTATAGATTCCAACTGCGCCGTTTATTCTTTGGTCTCCATTGCTTTCTGCTACAAAACCTGCAGAGACTGCTGCGCCAAGATTCCTTCTGTTCAGATCCCTGGTATGGGAAAAGCATCCAGTAAGCAAGTCAGAATCTGTTCTTCTTCCTGCACCAACCTTTAATGTCGTTTGGCTGCCAGTCCTTGAAGTGAAAGTCTTTCCTACGTGACCATAAACCAACTGGTCTGATTCTCCTTCAGGACTGACGCTTCTTTCCAATGCACCGCCGAAATGCACGTCTCTCTTTGTTTTTCCTGCAACATTGATACCATAACTGCTTGTTGATAAATTACCATCGCCTGCTACAAATACAGAAGCGTTTCCTTTAAGATCGTCTGTTGCAAAGTTAGTGCTCGCACCGATATTGAATCTTCTCTGTTCAGTGCTAGGAACATAAGTGAACTCGCCGACAATAGTGTCTTTTGTGTCGGACCTGCTCATCTCTGCTCTTGTGCTGTAAGAATCTGTTTGAGCCTTGTGTGTGTATGTGAATTCGCCTGTCAAGTTCAAGGTAGGCAATGGCCTTGGCGGTAGTCGAGGAGCTTCCTGTCTTGCTTGTGCAGGTACTGTAGATGCAGCTGGTGCTGGTGCTTCCTGTGCACGCGCAGTTTCCTGACTCCTGTACTGTTTCTTGAACTCCTGGAATTGTTCATACAAATCTACATTCTTTTTCTTCAGGAATTGCTCGAATTCAGATACAAATTCAACAGAATATTCAGGCTTTGTCTCTTCTGCAGTGGCTGTTCCTGCTGTCGCGCCTAAAGCAAGG
>JAHWIA010000089.1 GCA_019322855.1 Candidatus Woesearchaeota archaeon
CAAGAAAAAAACACGATACTTCTTTTCCGATAAATGCAGTGAAATATTGTTTAAGGCATGCTAAGATCTCAATCAAGGAAGTAGATTATGTTGGCTTCTATGAGAAGCCTTTTTTGAAATTCGAGAGAATTTTGTCGCAGCATCTGCAAATGTTTCCATTGTCCTTCAAAACTTTTGTCACGTCTCTTCCTTCTTGGATTAATGAGAAATTGAGAGTAACTAAAATAGTGAAGAAAAAGCTGAAATACAAAGGAGATATTTTGTTTATCGAGCATCATCTTGCTCATGCAGCGAGTTCCTTCTTGGTAAGTCCCTTTAAGAAAGCTGCAATCCTAACAATTGACGGTGTAGGGGAATGGACTACGACGACTTACGGCGTAGGGCAAGGAAGGGATATTCATCTGATGAAAGAGATAAAATTTCCGCATTCTATGGGTTTGTTATATTCAACTATAACTGCATATCTCGGATTTAGTGTGAATAATTCGGAGTATAAGGTCATGGGGTTGAGTCCATATGGAAATTGGAATAAAAAAACCAACAAATATTATAATTTGTTGAAGAAAGTGATTGATGTCAGAGAAGATGGCAGTTTCAAATTCAACATGTCTTATTTCACTTTCCATCATGGCGGCAGGATGCCCAGCAAAAAAATGTGCCGGCTTCTAGGGGGTCCTATATCTAAGAGAGATAGTGAAATGACCCAGAGGCATAAGGACATCGCAGCAGCATTGCAGATGATTACAGAAGAAACAATAACAAAGATGCTGAAGCATCTGCATAAAGCGACTGGCTGCGACAATCTTTGTATGGCAGGAGGTGTTGCCTTAAACAGTGTATACAATGGAAAGATTCTGAGAAATACGCCATTCAAAAATATATGGATACATCCGAATGCCAGCGACGGGGGCACGAGCATCGGCGTAGCATCTTACATTTATCATACTGTTCTGGGTAATGACAGAAACTTTGAATTTAAAGACGCATTTCTTGGTCCGGGATATACTACAAACGGAATTAGAAAATTCTTAGAGAAGAATAAAATTGTTTACACAGAATTCAAAAATAATAAAGAGCTTGTAAAGATAACTGCCAAATTAATCCACGAAGATAACGTGGTTGCTTGGTTCCAAGGCAGGATGGAGTGGGGCCCAAGGGCTCTGGGAAGCAGAAGCATCTTATCCAATGCGTGCAATGTAGACATGCAGAATATACTTAATTTGAAAGTAAAACACAGGGAGAAGTTCCGGCCGTTCGCACCTGTTGTATGCGAGGACGATGCATTGAAATACTTTGACTGCGATGACCCTATACCTGAACCTACAGATTATATGCTGATGGTTTATCCTATAAAAAAGGAATGGCATAAAAAAATACCTGCAGTTACGCATGTTGATGGCAGCGGCAGATTGCAAACTATAAGAAGACGCCAGAATCCTCTCTATTATGATGTGATCAAAGAGTTCGGAAAATTATCTGGCATACCTATCATGATTAATACTTCTTTCAATATAAGGGGAGAACCTATTGTATGCACCCCATATGATGCCTACAAATGCATGATGGGTACGGGCATTGACTATCTGGTGATGGATAAGTTCTTGATAAAACGGGCAGATAACCCTAAACACATGTGGGATGGTGAGAAATATGCTAAAGACTAGATTAAAGACTACAGTAAAGAACATTATTTTGTTTTTTATAATCCTGATAATTTGTCTAGGCATCTTCGAAGTCATTTATCGTGCGGGAAATTTTAACCAGTACACCTATGTGTCTCCGAATTTTGCCTATAATGAAGATATAGATGTTTTTACTTTGGTTCCAAACAGCGTCGGCATCATAGAAAACAGCGATATCAAAATAGAGGTGAAGGCGAATTCTATCGGTATGCGAGATCTGGAAAGGATGTATGTCAAAGAAAAGCCACGGATCGCGATAGTCGGGGATTCGTTTATTTTTAGCCATACTGATTTTGAAGACTCAATCTCTCAACAGCTACAAGATTTAAATGAGAACGCTGAAATACTCTCTTTTGCATTAGGTTCTTATGATCTTAGAGATTACTATAATTGGATAACCAAGGAAGTGCACCTATATTCTCCAGATATTGTAATCCTATCTCTATATATAGGCAATGACATAAGGGATTTGGAGGCAGATAGAGGATTAACTATCTACGAAGGATACTTAATCAAAAAAGGCTCCATAAAAACCATAAAAGATAAATTTAAGTTTAGGCTGGTGTTATTTTTAAAAAAATATGTTAAATCTCATAGTTTCTTCTATAAATTTTATGCAAAATTAAAAAATTCCGATAACTCTGGATCTATTGCAGAAAAGTATGTGAAAGCTTATTCAAACCATCCAGAGACCATAGATAATCTGGATCAGACCGTAGAAAAAATCAAGCAGATAAATGATTTCCTAGATGAAAAAGATATTGAACTGGTTGTAATAATGATACCCCAGAAAGTACAATTTTTCTCGCAAGTAGAATTTGATAAGGAGTTTTATACTAAGATTCCAGAAAGTCATGAATTGCAAGATGTACAGAGAGAGATCCTATTCCCACAAAGATATCTTTTTGAGAATCTTGAGAGTGCAGGCATTGAAATACTAGATCTATATCCTTTTTTACAATCACAGCATAAGGATTACTATTATAATTTTGACACGCATCTTAATACAGAAGGAAACACTATTGTTGCGAAAGAAATACAAAAATATATAAATAACGCACATCCTGTTTTTGAAATGAAAGAAAATGTCAAGGAATAAATCTTTAATTGGAGAACTATGGAGCTTTTTAAGAGTCCGTAAGAAATGGTGGCTCTTGCCTATAATTATCATGTTGGTATTAGTAGGTATATTGATAATCTTTGGGCAAAGCAGCGCAGTATCGCCTTTTATTTACGCGCTATTTTAGTAATATTTTTCTTTTCCTTTCTTTATTATCAGAAATCCTTATATAGCCCCTATTCTTCATTTTAACCATGAAAACAGGCATAACCAGTTTAGAGCTCCGCTATATTGTGAAAGAACTGCAGAAATTAGTAGGAGGCAAACTGGATAAGATATATCAGCCTGACAAGAATGAACTCTTGATATCCATTCATGTACCTAGCTCTGGCAAGAATCTAATCAGGATTGTCAGCGGAAAATACCTATACATGACGAAATTCAAGCCAGAGATGGACAGTCCTAGCAGCTTCTGCATGTTCCTCAGAAAACAGCTCGGCAATGCCAAGGTAGAGGAGATAAAACAGCTCGGCACCGAGAGGATCGTGCGTTTCAAATTAAGAACGTTTGAAGGCTCTAAATCGCTGTTTATCGAGCTTTTTGGCAAGGGCAATATGGTCCTTACTGACGACAAAATGTCCATTATAGGGACTAGAAGCCAGCAAAGATGGCGCGACAGAACTGTCAAGAAAGGCTATCTGTACAAACATCCTGAAACAGAGAATAATTACCTAAATGTCACAGAAGAAATCCTTAAACGATTGTTAACCAAAGAGGAAATAGAAAAGTCGAGCATTGTCAAGATACTGGCCACAAAACTGGGTCTTGGAGGCACCTATTCTGAAGAAGTCTGCTTGCTTTCTAGGCTAGATAAGAATAAGCAGGAAGTGGCAGAAGATGAGATCAAAGCCATTCTGAGGGCCATACAGGGCCTTGCTGACAAGGCAATAGAGGCCAGGACAGTGGGTCAGAACGAAGAGATATTGGATATAGTTCCTTTTCCTCTCAAGATATATGCTAGCTATGATCTGAA
>JAHWIA010000090.1 GCA_019322855.1 Candidatus Woesearchaeota archaeon
GAAAAGAAAATCTTGTTGCACACCGATGCTGTGCAAGCATTCACAAAAGTTCCTATTGATGTCAATAAGATGAATATTGACTTGCTTTCCATGTCGAGCCATAAGGTCCACGGCCCGAAAGGAGTTGGAGCTCTTTTCATAAGAAAGGATATTGATTTCAAGCCTACAACATTCGGAGGCGGACAGGAAAAAGCAAAACGGGCAGGTACAGAGAACGTGCCAGGAATAGTAGGTTTTGCAAAGGCTGTTGAACTCGCACAAGACAAAGAGCATGTTTCCAGAATGGCAGAGTTGAGAGATTATTTCATCAAACAGGTTGAAGAAAAAATTGAAGATGTTAAATTGAACGGACCAAGAGGCGGTAAACGTTTATGCAACAATATTAATTTTGGTTTTGCTTATGTAGAAGGCGAGAGCATATTGTTACGTTTGGATAATTCTGGGATTGCAGTGAGCACAGGTAGCGCGTGCAGCCAAATAAATCTGAAACCGAGCCATGTGCTTGAAGCGATAGGTTTGTCTCACGATATTATGCATGGCAGCATAAGATTCACAATAAGCAGATTCACAACAAAGCAGGAGCTAGATTATACTGTCAAAAAATTAAAGCAGGTCATAGAGGATCTAAGAAAAATAAGCCCTCTAACGAAAAGGTGAAAAATGGAATATTCAGAAAAAGTAAAACAACACTTCCTGAACCCGCACAATCTAGGAAAGATAGAAGAAAAGGATCTAGAACCAGGAGAGGAATTAGTGACAGGAGAAGTAGGGAATCCTGCGTGCGGCGACCAGATGAAGGTTTATGTTAAGATAAAGGATAAAAAGATATTGGATTGCAAGGTCGAAACTTTCGGTTGTGCAGCAGCGATCGCGTGCAGTAGCGTTACAACAGATCTTGCAATAGGGAAGACAATAGATGAAGTGAAAAAGATAACAAAGCAGGACATTGTCAAAGAACTTGATGAGCTGCCGCCTATAAAATTGCACTGTTCGAATCTTGCGATTGATGCGCTTGCAAAGGCATTGGAGAATTATGAGAATGATGTCGGTGTGATAAAGAAATAATAATAAATAGTATTGCGATATTAATAATAAAAAAAGAGGTAAGATGGAGTTCACAATCTATAGCATCATTGGAATAATCGGTCTAATTCTTATCGCTCTGAGCTGGATACCAGAGACAATCCGGACCATAAAGACAAAGAAGAGCGGTCTGGAATGGCATTTCAACTTGATTTATGTCTTTGGAAGCCTGGGATTGATAGTTTACAGTGTATATATCTGGGATTACATCTTTATGGCATTGAATATTGCTGCTTTTCTATTGAGCTCTATAAATCTTTATTATACATTAAGATATGGATGAGTTTTGATAAGTTTTATATTCTATCCAAGACAACCGTTTCTTTATGGCTTATATCATCAGGTATGCAGAGATTGGTCTGAAAGGAAAGAACAGGATTATTTTTGAGAAAAAATTAATCAAGAATATCAAGGCAAGAATTCCTGACAGCATTGTCATCAAGCATTTCGGAAGATTCTATATGTATAACAACCAGATGGAAGATGGAGAGATAAAGAACAGGCTGAAGACTGTATTCGGCATTGCTAATTTTTCTAAAGCAATAGAATGCGAAGCAGACATGGAAGACATCAAAGAGGTTGTGCTCAAGTTCGTGCAAGAAGAAATTAAGAATAGAAACATAAAGACATTCAGGGTTTCCACAAACAGGATCGAGAAAAAATTAAAAGGAAGCCTGGAGATGGATAAGGAACTCGGAGCTTTTGTCGTGGAAAAGACAGGATTGAAAGTGAGCCTGAAAGAATATGATTTGAATATAGGCGTGGAGATTTCTGACAAGATCTATCTGTACAAGGAAAAAGTAGAAGGGCCAGGAGGTTTGCCTGTTGGTTCAGAAGGAAAGATTCTTGGTTTGTTGGAAGATGAAGACAGCATGATTGCGTGCTATCTCGCGATGAAACGAGGCTGTGATCTGTTTCCTTTTGTCTTTGATGAAATGCAAAAAGAGAAAATGCAGAAATTTATAGACAAATTACAGTTCTTCAGCCCGGTTGAGTTGAAATTGCACGTAATCTTGCCTGAACAGCTGGATGAGTTTGCTGAGAAATATGACTTGCACGCCATAATTGTTAACGACAGAATTGAAAGCATAAGAGATGATTATAGAATCGCCACTCTAAGGCCTTTGATAGGTATTTCTGAGAATGAGGTCAAGGAAATAAAACAGTTCATAGAATCAGTCAAATCTTAGTTTGGATAATCTGATTGTTTCTTCTGCGACCAATTGCGTGAGTTTATCTGCTGTATTTTCTTCTGCGGGCTGGAAATCGTCAGTATAATAAGGTTCTGAAAATCTCACATTCACGCCGTGAGCGAAATAATCAATATATGCAGGCACTATTGCTATGTTTTTCTTCTTTTTCTTTGCTTGCTTTAATAGAAATTCTGTCATCCTTGATTGAAACTGCTCCACGGCAATATTCTTTCCAAATTTTCTTGTGCCTTGAGGGAACATTATGAACCCTTCGTCTTTTTTTATGATTTGTGCTATTTCTTTCAAAGTTTCTGAACCAGGATTTTTTCTATCAACAGGAAAACAACCCAATAATCTAATAATTTGATTTAATAAAGGAAGTTTGAATAAACTTTTTTTCCCCATGTAGTGAGTTTTTCTTGGAAATGCATGACCTAAAATCGGAGGGTCATAAACAGTCATGTGATTTGAATATATGGCAAAAGGTCCTTCTTCTGGTACATGATGCCCTCCTCTTGCATCTACATTCATCACAGCCCTGAAATATGTCGTGCAAAGAATTCTTCCTATGTTGTATAGCGGTTCCCAATAGCCGTATTCTTTTTCCCGGATCAAATTCATGAAACTCTCTTTTCCTGCCATTCCTTGGACAGCTTCTTGAAGAGAATATTTAAAATTTATGCCATATCAAAACAATAAGCTTAATAAAGGAAAATTTCTTGTTATATTTTTATGATTGATATTGTGGTGCCGAGGAATAATGAAGCTAAATTCGTAAACAGAGCCATCATGCTAGGCTGTAAAGGTTTGATTTTTCTTTACGATTCAAAGAATAAGAATAATGTGAATAATGCATTGAAAATAAAGAAGCAAGAGAAAAGATTAAAGATATTTGTGGGTTTTTTAGGGATGAAACAAAAAAAGATCAAGGATGCAGATTTGTATTTCTCAACTAAGTCCGACAGAAAATTCTTGAAAGGACAGGTTGATGCTGTCTATGATATTGAATTCAATATACAAGATACAATGAAGCAGAGACAGGGTGGTTTGAACCAAGTCCTGTGCAATCTTATGAAAGACAATAAGGTCTCTTATTTGATTTCTTTCAACAGCTTATTGAATTCTGGAAGGCGGGGAGCATTAATAGGCAAGATGATGCAGAATGTTAAATTGTGCCAGAAGTATAAGGCGAAATTCGGCATTGCGACTTTTGCTTCTGATCCGGAAGAGATGAGGAATCCGAAAGATTTAGAAGCTTTTCTTAGATTGATGGGAGTTAAGGATACAAAGAAAGTAATGACCCGGGTCGCAGAGATGGCTGCAGAGCAGACGAATAAAAAGCTCTTAATACCTGGTGTAGAGCAAATTTGATTTCTAAACATTTATAAAGCAAAACAGTTTATTATTGGTCTATAAGTAAAAGAGGAAGGAAATGGAAAAGAAACAGTTCCTAATCAGTACAGTTT
>JAHWIA010000091.1 GCA_019322855.1 Candidatus Woesearchaeota archaeon
GATCTCTTTCTTAGATACATCCATCACGAATGGAAAGATCATCCTCATTCCAGGCTGAGAGGAATGCCTATTTGCACTATAGATGCAGGAGAAGGAGGCCATGGACCTAATAATCCAGGTCTTATTTTTACAGAGTCTGTAGGTGAAACAAGGCTAGATGAAAGGTTCAGCTACAATGTTGTTGCGAGATGTTCCTTTGGCATACAAAGGCCGTATGAAGATAAGGATGTTAAATTTTTCGCTTACAATCTTGAAGAATTCAACAGGTTCCATATTAGTATTTATGCTGAAAGAGAATTTGTCGCAGACGATGATACAAAATCAGACGATCGCTCTGCATATATGTGGAAAGAAGACCTGAATATTTCTTTGCGTTGGGTTGATGGTAAATTCCAGACCGGTTGGAATGATAAAGAAAGAATAGAAGCCAGGTTCGGTGGAATCAATGAAAAAAGAACAACTTATTTGAGATCAAGAAGTCATGGTGGCAGAAGCGATGGAAGGGGATTGACAGGTGTTGTTAGAAGAGCTAAAGTTTCAGATAAGGAATTGATCTATGGCTATGAAGCAGTACTAGGATTCTTATCCAGGTTCGGAGACATATCTCCCCAGGATACAGATGCCATTTCAAAGATGTCATTCAAGGAAGGATTGGATTTTCTTATAGACCAAGTCAGGCCGTGTGCAGAGCAGTTCGCAAGTCACTAAATATTTCTTTACTAAAACTTTATAAGTTTCTTCAAATTCATGTTATCCAATGGGGAAACTTACTAAGATTATAGAAGATCCGTTGATGGGTTATGTGATTGAAGCAAAAGGACTTTTTGAGAAATACTTGCAGACGAGACTGCCAATGACCCATATTACAAAAAAGCGCTATTCTGCAGAGGATACAAAAGCTGCAGAAGAATATGCACTGGATATATTTGCACAAGCCCATCTTGATACTGACTTTCTAGTAAGCCACGGATCTATTAAGAAAGACGATCCTATGAAGACTCAAAAGATTGAATTCTCCACAATGGACGGAGGTTTGAAAGAGATCACAGAAGGTAAGCATAGTGAAGATAGCAGTGTATTTAAGATTCCATGGGGAGAGATTGATTGGGATGCTAATGCCTTCAGGATGGGAAAGGTCTGGATAGGCAGGTCGCCGAATGTTGCAATCCAATTGGTCCATAAAAATGTTTCAAAGACCCACGGTTATCTGAAGACAAAAGGCGGGCGTGTATATTATGCAGATGTGGGCTCTACAAACGGCTCTAAAGTGGGCGGTAAGATGATTCAGAATCCTTTGGAAGACATTGCTGTTGAATCAGGCAATATCATCAATATCGGAGGAGTCAAGCTGACTTTTTATTCTGCACAAGGTTTTTATCAGGATGTCTTGAACAATCTGAAAAGCTGAGTTTTACCGAAACCTTTAAAAATCATCTCTAAATTCTAATTAATCACTATGGTAACGCGAATTGGTGGATTTAGACGAAAATCAAGGTATAAATTCAAGAAAAAAAGAAGATTCAAGGGCAAATTAAGCTTAAAACGCTTTTTGCAGCAATTAAACACAGGAGACAAAGTCACCTTGAATCTAGACAGCGCTTACCAGAGAGGGATGTATCATCCGAGATTCCACGGCAAATCAGGCGTAGTAAAGGGCAAGATCGGCCGTTGCTATAATGTACAGATCAAGGATGGTCAGAAAGAAAAGACTTTAATAGTACATCCTGTTCATTTGAGAAAAGTTTGAAAATGGCAGACCCTAAAGTAATAAGCCAAGAACCTATATCAATGCCGGAATTAAAGGCAGAGTTGGCAAGGATTAAGAAGAGAGACGAAGAAGCTGGGTTCAGAGCAGAGAAAACAGAAGAGTATCTTAATGTTTTCGTTAAGATATCCCATACAAAAGCTAAGGAACTTTACGCTGAAATAGAGAAACTCAACATACCAAGACTTGCGAATGAGCACATTGTCAAGATCATTGACATCATGCCGGCAACAGTAGATGAATTAAAGGTTGTTTTGCAGGGTTATGCATTGACTGTAAGCAAAGAGAACATAAAGAAGATTTGCGACACAGTTGCCAAGTATTTATAGACCTTCTTCGAAAACTTTAAATATCTGTATCACTAGGAAAATAGCACCTAGAGGGGTTTTAAACTAGAAAATGGAACAGAAAAGAACCAAAGAAGACTATGCAATAGTATTGGACTTTTTGCCGAACGGCTACCCGTTTGACAATCGTCCTAGTCATAGGAAGACTGCGATAGTGCAAGCTCTAGGCAAGACACATTTCACATTACTCGAATTAGTGCCTAAGAAAGGCATATTTCTACAGCCTTACGAAGTAGTTTACATAGGAGAAGGGAAAAGAGAACAGATACACCACATCAATGGCGCGTTGTCAATGGAAAAATTAACTCACAGTGCAAGGCAGGAGCTTGATTTTGTGATAAAGGACATTGTCGAAAAAAACCAAGATCCGTTCATTGCTTTTTTCAATCAGGCAGGGCCTTTGTCAACAAGAAGGCACATGCTTGAGTTGATACCTGGTGTCGGAAAAAAGCACATGTGGGAAATTTTGGAAGAACGAAAAAAAGAAGATTTTAAGTCATTTGATGACATAAAGAAGAGAGTAAAGCTGATGCCTGATCCAGAGAAAGGCATCATAAAAAGGATAAAGCTTGAACTAGAAGGATCTGACAAGAGAAAGATTTTCGTGAGGTAGAAAATGGAGTATGACGAAGATAGTTTCGAAGACGAAAATTTTGACGAGAAGCTCGCGCATGACGAGATTGATGGTGCAGAAGAAGGTTTCCTGAGAGGTTATGAAGAGACTGCTGACAAGGATGAAAAAGGTATGGAAACTGAAGAAGACTTTGACCTTGATCTTGATGACGAAGACTAATTCTATAAAGAACAAAATTCAAATAAAAAAGAATTCTATTTATTCTTCTAGTTTGTATACAACAGCGCCTCTCTTGACAGGTTTTGGTGTCTTCATACCTATACTGTCTCCTGCGTTCGCTGTTTCGACAGCAGCGTGCTCGATTTGCATGCTCTCTACTGTCATCTCTACGACTTCGTCTCCGGATTCTATGCTGATCTTGTCTCCTACTTTCAAAGGAGCTGTCAGTTCTACAACTGCCACCAATATCTTGTCAAAAAAATGCGATATTTTTCCGATTTCAGTTTTTTCAGCCATATTAACCTCCAGCTAAAGCAGATTTTTGTTTCCTTATAAACCTTTCCCCATTATCAGTATCTGTCAATGATCTTCTTTACTGCTTCTGCATTGAATTCAGTCACTGCCTTTTCAGTGAAATATATCTTAGAATGCGTACAGTCCCAAAGCAGGAAGCCTCGCAGTTTAGGGACCTCGCCTGTCTTGACTATCAGGTCAGGCGGTATGAAATAGCTGGAATAAGTATTTTCTTTAATACTGTCCTTTGTAACATTGTCAATGTCAACCTTGTCAGCCTTTACTTGTCTGCACAGAATCTTGCACGCATCAACAATCTCCTGCTGACCGTCATAATTGATGACAAAGTTCAGGAACTGTGTGTCATAATCCTTTGTGAAATCGATCAATTGCTTTATCTCTTCCACGACACCTCCGCTCAGGCTGTACCATTTTCCCAGAAAAGAAATCTTTATCTTATTCTCTTCAAGAAACTTCTTGCTGATATAGAACTTCAACAGCTCAAGAACCTTTTC
>JAHWIA010000092.1 GCA_019322855.1 Candidatus Woesearchaeota archaeon
AGGTATAATGGAAATCATATTATTTTTAGCAGGAGTTTTCTTACTTACATTCATAATAGGAAGATTGCTTGAAAAGTTGAGGATTCCCTGGATTTTTTCTGCCTTATTGATTGGTCTTGTTTTGGCAGCTTATAATCCTTTCAAAGAAATAACTTCTTCAACCGAATTCTCATTATTAGCGCATTTGGGCATGTATTTTCTTCTCTTTATAATAGGTTTTGAACTGAATATTAAAGAGATATTTCGTCAAAAGAATTTTGTTATCAAAACAACAATAGTCGTTATTCTCGCCGAGACATTCTTTGGCACGTTATTGATTCATTATATATTTGGGACTCCTTGGCTCATAGCAATTTTAGTGGCATCCTCTTTCGCGACTGTCGGCGAAGCTGTCCTTTTGCCGATACTTGACGAGTTTAAGCTTGTGAAAACAAAGCTCGGCCAGACTATTCTTGGGATCGGTGTCTTAGATGATGTTGTAGAGATCATCACGATTATTGCCGCCACTGTAATCATAGGGAGATCATTTGGCCATGCTCAATTCGATATCTGGATAAATCTGCTTGTTTTCGCTGCACTCATCGGTGCGGTATTTTTCCTGATAAAATTTCAAAGCATTTTCAAGAACTCGCATCATTTCTTCAAATTCAAGGACATATCCTCTTTTTTCCTTTTTGTGATATTTTTCATATTCTTATTCATAGGCATTGGCAGGTATGTTGAATCTGCAGCATTAGGGGCAATCTTAGCAGGAATTGCATTAAAGAACATAGTGCCTAAGGAAAAATTGAAGTTTATCGACTCTGAGATAAGAACCATATCATATGGCTTCCTGGCTCCGATTTTCTTTTTATGGGTTGGTGTTGATACTGATGTTGGTTACCTAATAAAATTCCCATTATTAATCCTTTTGATCATGGCAATGACAAAATCTACAAAGATCATAAGCAGCTATTTCATGGGACGAAAAATATTCGGCAAAAGAAAATCAATTATACTCGGCGTGAGTCTTTCTGTCAAATTCAGCACAAGCATTGTCATCATCAAGCTTTTATTTGAAAATAATATCATACAATCACACTTATATTCTGTTCTTGTAGGAACAACAATAGCTTTCAAATTTGTAGTGCCTTTCCTTCTGGCCTTCCTCATCAAGAGATGGAGAATTGGATTTTCAAAGATAAAGATATAATCACAACATTCTTTCTATATCCAAACCGAAAAATTATTAAGTGAGAATGAGTTTTTTAGAGCATATAAATAATCAAAAAAGAGGAAGAAATGATAATCCCATTCATTGCAGCAATAGCCGGCGCGATTTCTCTAATCTTAAGTAAACGGATACTTAAAAATGAGATACTCGACTATAGGCTATTCGCATCCTTTGGAATGATACAATTATTCGTCATCATGTTGATTGTCTCTCCTTTGATGTTCAAACCGGTTCCCAGCATGTTCAATGTAAGTAGCATCTATATTTTAATAATTATAGCAGTGATCGCTGCAGCGTATAATCTATTCTACTATCATGGATTGAGCGAAGATACATTAGTTGATGCCGAAAGCGTCGTCATGATGGCGCCTTTATTGACCACGGTCTTATCGATTGCTTTTTTTGTTGACGAAAGAAACATCCTGATTATCATTCCTGCGATAATCGCAGGCGGCGCACTTTTATTGTCGCATATAAAAAAGCATCATCTCTTTTTCAGTAGAGGAGATGAATATCTCTTGCTCGCACTTGGACTCGTCTCTATCGAAGCTATACTACTGAAACTTCTGTTGAGAACTTTTCCTCCATTTACAGCATATTTTCTAAGAGTCGCAGTTGTAGCTTTCATACTCTGGCTGGTAGTAAGGCCTAATTTCACAAAATTATCAATGAAGACCGTAACCAAGATGGCAATATTCAATATATTTGTATTGGTCAGCTTCACATTCACTTATTGGAGCTATAAGGTACACGGCATAGTTTATTCGACCTTGGTGCTTACACTATTGCCAGTCCTTGTCCTGGTCTGGGCATTCTCAGTAGAGAGAGAAAAATTAGAAATCAGGAAGTTCGTTGCAGTCGCAGTCATCCTTGCAAGCATACTTGCAGTACAGTTACTATTGTGGCGCTAGTAGTTCTTTTTAGGATTCAATATTTTTTCTATATGAGGATATAGTATCTTGCTCCAGTTCTCCAGTTCTCCTTCAGGATTGAAATTCTCTAAGGTCACTAATCTCCCTTCCAATTGGTCAGGTTCATTGACATATATATCTCTTCTTCCGCTCCTCACAAGGAACACAACACCGAAATGAACCTTGCCAACATCGTTGCTGTCATCATTGATATAGCCTATGATCTTGGGAAGCCTCTCAGAAGGACAGTCTATCTCTTCTTCAAACTCTCTTCTCATGCCCGTCCATAATGGAGTGTCAAGATACTGCTGGTCTGCTGAACGTATCCTCCATCTATCACTTATTCTTTGTTTTTCTTCTTCGTCAACAGGATTTATATGGCCGCCAACACCGATGGAAAAAAGATCATGCAGTCTTTTCTCGCCTGCTTTTTTTGTTCTTCTCATTAGATAAATGCTCGGAATTCCAAATTCAGTATGATAGACAACACAGTATGGAATGATCTGTTTCTTGTTGGAATCAGTCTCGACCATGTCTCGCATTGCAAAATAAGTAAATTTAGGATCATAGATAACATTCAGGAACCTGTCGCCTGCATCTTCTGCACTCGCAAAGCCCTGGAACCTATTCTTTTGTTTTCCCCCGAACAGATGACTCCTGTCAATCACAAGAACTTCTTCCGGCCCTTTCGGCTTGGTATAAGTTTCCTGCACAGGCGTCTCTTCTACTGCTTGAGGTTCTGGTTCTGTTTGTGCTTGCGCTTCCTGTTGTTTGATTGGCTCTGTATCCCTTGCCCTCTGCTCAGGCTCTAATTCAGAATCTGGTATGCTTTCAGCTATGGGCTTATCAAGTAAATCCTTTCTTTTCTTCTTTCTCTTTTGCCTGTTGCCCATAATACCCTCACATAAGAGAATTAGCTGGAATATAAAAAGTTAATGTTACTATCTTCGTAAGAATTGCATATATTATAAACACTTAAGCTCGCCTGTCACGACATCTATATCATCTTCATGAGCAGGCCCTATTGCTCCGCAAGTCATTGTGCCCGGCTCTACTACTGTCTTGCCTGCATCAGTGATGGTGCATGTAGGCAGGTTCATGTCCTTTGCCATCTGGATGTATTTAAGTAGCTCTTTCTTGTCATTTACTTTCAGCACAATCTTTGCCATGCCTTCCTTTGCCCATTTATCTACCACATCCTTGAAACTGCGCGATTTCAGCGCTCTCATCACAGCTGTGACAGATGCATGACTGCACTGAGCACCTACCTTTCCTTTAGGCAGTTTCAGATCCTTCCGTACCAGTATGACTTGTTTATACATGCCATTTATGAAGAAGGAGTCGTATAAAAATGTTTCTTATTTATGTGCATAGCATCTAGCGTAGCAATCAAGATAAAATACTAATAATAAAGACTCGTATATACAATCTAAGATATAATATTGCGAAGCATGCTATGCACATTCTTATTTATGTTTCTCATGTATGTCAAAGCCGAGCAGCA
>JAHWIA010000093.1 GCA_019322855.1 Candidatus Woesearchaeota archaeon
AGGACGAAGCAATTTACTTCAGGATAATGAACGGTGTGAATGGAACTACTGACTTCTATCACATACCTAGTTCAGAAGGAGGAGCATTCGCTAACAATGCAATTCCACAACTGTATAACGACCCTGCAGACAGCCTGAACAAGGGTATGAGCAAGTTCGGTGTCAGAGAAGAAGTTACAAACCATACAAACGGAAAGGATGCAACATTCTACTACCCGCCACAACAGAGATTCGGTAAAGTAACAATCAAAAGAAACAATTAATTCTTTTTTCATTAAATTTATATAGCAATTCTTACTAGTAGAATGAAAAGCAGGTGATTAGATGGTTAAATTTGATGACATAGGTCCTGAGAAGATCATAGAGGTGTACGATCCTATTTCTAAGATGAAGGGTTTCACTGTTCTTGACAATACAGCCCTGGGTCCTGCAAAAGGCGGGATCAGGATGACTGCGACTGTTGACAAGAAAGAAGTCGCGAAACTTGCTCGAACAATGACGATCAAGAATGCAATGGCTGGTTTGCCATTCGGTGGAGGAAAAAGCGGAATCATTGCAGATCCATACAAGACTGATCAGAAGAAAAAGAAAGAGATAATAAGTGCGTTCGGCAGGGCAATAAGATGCATCAGTCCTTCTATGTATGTTGCAGCGCCAGATGTCGCAATGGGTGAGAAAGATGTTGCTGTCTTTGTCAAGGCAAACGGTAAAAAGAATAGTGCGACTGGAAAACCAAAGAGCATGGGCGGGATACCGCACGAACTTGGAAGCACTGGTTATGGTGTTTATATCGCTACAGTGGAAGCTGAGAAGTTCATGAAGATCAATCTGAAGAAAGCTACTTTTGTGGTAGAAGGTTTCGGAAATGTAGGTTGGTTCGCTGCAAAATACCTTACAGATCATGGCGCGACATTGGTCGGTACGAGCGACAGCAAGGGAAGCATCTATAATCCAAAAGGAATAGATTTCAAGAAACTTGATGCGGTGAAAAAGAAGACAAGAAGGGTCATGGATTATCCCGAAGGAAAAGTTGGAAAGCCAGAGATGATAAGAACCTGTAAAGCAGACATCTTCATTCCTGCAGGTGTTGCACAGGATGTGATATCAACCAAAAATATTTCTAGATTAAAATTCAAACTGATTGTGTGCGGTGCAAACATTCCTTTCACAGAAGAGACAGAAGAAAAACTGTACAGAAAAAAGATAATGGTCGTGCCTGACTTTGTGGCGAACGCAGGCGGTGTGATATCTTCTTACGTTGAGTATATGGGAGGGAAAGCAAAGGATGTCTTCCCTTTAATTAAAAAGAAAATCAGTGCAAACACAAGACTAGTTCTACAGACTGCGAAAAGAAAAAGAATAAGTCCGAGAAAAGCCGGTAAGCAGATCGCTATGAATAGAGTAAAAAAAGCAATGAAAAAAAGAAAATAGTTATTTTATTTCGCTGCCAGCAATTCTTCTCTTTCTAAGGTAACTGCGACTCTTCCTGCTGCCTGTCCTACAGATCTTCCGCTGCCGTATGGATAATATATCTGTATGTCGTCAGGATCGTCGCTGCCGCCTCTTTCCTTGATGTCAACCAATACTCCGTAACGCGACATACCTTTTTCTTCACTGCCGCTCGCTTCCTGCATGTCAATGTCTGCCTGGTCAGGAACGTCTGCGTTCAGCCAGTCGCCGCCGTCTGTTATTGTTACTGTAATTTCTTCATCACCTGCAGGCTCGTCAAACATCTTTTCCAAGGTCTTTAATTTCATGTTGCCTGGACCAAGGTCGATGATTCCGCCGCCTAACGTGACAACATTGGCTTCGTCTCCCCATCCGCCATCACCGTTAAGGTCTACTGCGATAGGGAAGTCAGGGTTTCCAGTTTCCACATAGACAGGATATGTCTGTCCTCCTATGACTAGATTTCCTCTGCCTGTCGCAGGATCAATGACAGTTGAATAGCTTCCAGAAGATAGATCCTCAAAGTTCAATGTATTGCTCGCACTGTTGAAGCCTGTGTATCTCAGGACATTCGTGAATCCTGTGTTGTCATTGTTGTTTGTCGTGACAAAGAAATCATTCCTGTCAACTGGATATGCAGGAGGTCCGCCTCCTTCCTGGAATACTAAGTCGCCCCTGTCATAGCCGTATTTGAAACCGTTCTCTGTTGAAACAAAAGGCATATTGTATGTCTGGCCTCTGTTGTTCGTGAAGATCAAATTATAACGATCATCGCCTTTAGGCTGCAGCCTGATCAAGTTGGATGGAACTCCGGCGCCTGTACCTCCGCCTGAAACTCCGCCGCTGATGATCTCAAAGTTATTAACCAGCATACCTTCTGGTTCAAAGATGTATTCTCTTAAACCGTGGTTTGGAGGAACATAGACATCGCCGCCGCCTTTTGCGTGCGCTTCTAATCTGTATTTGATGCTGCTTATCCTGAACTTGTTGTTATTATCGTATAACTGTCCAAGGATCATTACTTTTCCATCTTCAATATTCTTTCCATTGACTTCTACCTTGCCTGTTGCAAAACTAGTGTCTGTGAAATCAGTGTCCCTGAACCTTACCTTGCTTCCTGCAACTCCGCCTGCAAGAACTACCATGTCCCTCACTTCTTCGCCAGCTTCAGACGGCAGTATTTCTGCGATGCCTAAGAATGTGCCGTCAGGGAAAGATGTCGTGTCTCCCTGTTCCAATGGCTTGCTGTCAACGCCATTCACCCTCATGATGACCCTAGGCTCTCTGTTACCGTCGCTGATGTAAAGGACACTCATCACTGTCCTTCTTCCGTTCATGCTGAATACTTTTGTCTCGCCTTCTGACATGATCAACTGATCCTTTTTTCCGCCAACCATTACCAATTCTACTTCTTTCCTGTCAGCATCAATCTCTGCCCTGACCACATTGAACAATGCGTCAAGCATCCTGAAATTCTCATCTTCTATATCATCCAGATTATTGTTTCTTATCCTGCTCTTGAATCCTTCCTGGAACTGTATCTCATATTCAAAAATAGGCTCTCCATCTTCCCAGAACAAGAAATCACCTACTCTTCCGAAATTATCTTCTCCGTGCAGGAAATAACCAGTCTCGAACGGATCAATGCCTGTCTGCTTGAATCTCAAGAACTGATCATACTCGGTCTTTCCTTCCTGTGTATGGATTATGCCTGATTTCAATCCACTCAATTCTCTTTCTGTGAGTGCAGGATATTCTCTTCCTATTTTCTCACCAAGATTTAGTCCAGTCAGAACGACTGTGTTTTTTTCTTTTTGACTGTTGGCGTACAAGAATGTGCTGCCTGTCAATAAAACAAATACTATAATAAGAACCATCATGTGTCTAAAATTCAATGTGCTCATCTAACATCACCTCACCAGTTATTTTTTCAAAAGGGATTTTCCTTTATAAATGTTTCTCTAAAAGGAATAAAAAAACTTCCTGTATCTTTCTGCGTTCTGCTTTGATTTTATGTCAAAAGCAGTGACTTCTTCATCTGCGACAATGTTTATGACATGGTCCTTGAAGATGAATACGCCTGACGGAAAAACAATGTCAACATATTTCACTATATCGTTTTTTTGAAGCATCTTTGAAGTTCTCCATACTGTATTGATGAAAGTTTCCATATTCCTA
>JAHWIA010000094.1 GCA_019322855.1 Candidatus Woesearchaeota archaeon
AAGTATAGCCGTCCAATTCAATTTTATCAGCGAGCCTCATGGCGAGATTGTCAGAAGAAAGATGAGGATTGCCAAAACAATATACATTAACTTTATCATATACCTTTTCCACTGCGTGCGCTCTGTGAACAAGGACATCATCTCCGAGCCTTGCTTCTGGAAGCAGTTCCAAAGTGATGTTCCTTGTTTTTCCGTCAGTGAATTGCACTTTGTAAAAGCCATGCTTCAATTGTTCATTGATCTTTCCCCTTTTGACAAGACATCGTTCCTTCAGCATGGGCATTTTTTCCAGATGCTGAAGATTCTTTTCGTGCTCTATCCAAAAATAAGCCCTTATAGTCTCAATGCTCCAATAATCAGACGCATTTATTTTTTTCATACCCTTGATAGCGTTCTTGAAAATCCCTTCAAGGTATTCTCTTGGCAAAGGACTGTTCTCTAGGACAGAATTGCGCATCTTGTCTATGTCTTCCTGCTTTAAGCTTTTTCCGAGCAGGTCTTTTGCGCAAGGATAAGCATATCTTAAGAAATAAACTTCAGGCTTTAACATTTTCCCACGCTTTCAGGCTTGCAAGAGCTTCTTCCTCTGGAATCTTCTCAATGACAATCTTCTCTGATACAAAAACATAATCACCCACATTAAAATTGTCTTCGATAAGCATCGCTTCCCTTGTCTCTCCTGGATATTCGATTGTTGCGGTTTCCCCTTCAATCTTGATTATCTTTCCTGGTATTGCTAAGCACATCTTCTTCCACCTCTTCTTCATATTCCTCTTTCACTTCAACTTCTTTAAGTATGATGTCATTGCCATCTATGATCTCTGGCATCTTGTTGTTGCATCGCGGACATTCATAAATCACAGTGTCGTGCGTCCGGTCTGTTATCAATGGCGTGCCTTCATAACCGCAGTCGCAAGTTATGGTTGCTCTCTTTTCAATGATATCGATTTTCCAATCTTTTTCCACTGCCTTTATCGCTTCAACAAGATGATCTGCAGGAACCGGTGCAAGATCTCCTACTTCTATCTTTATCTCGACAACATTCCCCTGCTCTTTTGCAACCTCAATGATTTTGTTCACATAAGCCTGTTCGTGCATAAAGACAGAAAATAAGATTGAGTATATAAATTTAATCTGTAAGAAGATTCTCTACAATCGCTGCGAATGCCGGTCTTGTTATGAACACACCGAATGTGACGCCTGCGATTGTTGTGAATGCGAAGCCTTTCAGGATACCTGCTCCTGCCCACCATAGAGGGACGGTTGCAACAACTGTTGTTACGTAAGCTGCGAATATTATGAAAAATGCTCTCTTCAGTTTTTCTTTCCAGTTATATATGTTTGTTGTTTCTCCTCTGAGAACTTCGTCAGTGATGATGATCTGATCGTCTACTCCTGTACCTGCTGCGACAATGATACCTGCGATCGCGACAATGTCCAGGTTCCAGCCGACTACTGCTGCCAAGCCTAGCAAAAGGATGACTTCTGCAAGCATTGTTATCATTATAGGTATTGTAATCTTTAATCTTCTGAATCTGATGAAGATAACTACACCAACTGCAAGTATAGCCACAAGACCTACATGGAATGCGTTCACTGCGAATTCTGCACCTAATTCAGGAGAAATTGTCTTGGATTCTTCTACAATCAATTGTACTGGCAACGAACCAGACTCCAATATGGTTTGCAGTTTACTCATTTCTGCCAAAGCAGCGTCATAAGCTTCTCTTTCTGATCTTCCTGCTTCTGCGCCTGTGATAGAAGGGTTTGTGATTGCTCTTCCCTGCAGGTCAGAAACAATAGATAAGTTAGTTATCTGTTCGTCATCCAAGAACAACAATATAGGTTCTGAAAGATGTTCTCCTTCAATATCTAATTCTGCTGTAGCGTCTGCGAAACGTTCTGCAGCTTCCTCTGAAATTGTCAATGAGAACATGAACTCGCACTGGTACATGTCTCCGTATTTAGGACAAGGTGCCTTGACTCTCGCTTCTGTTCCTCCAAGACCGACGAATTGGACGTCCTTGCCTGTCATTACTGTCTTGTTTCCTATCTTTCCGTCAAACTTTCCCTGGCTCTCAATAAGCTCTTTAACTTCGTCCTGTGTTGCGCCTGCGATCTCGACAACAATGTACTGTTCAGGTGTCGTGACTTTCTTGACAACAATATCAGAAAGACCGAACGTGTTCAATCTTAATTTCAAGGATTCTACAATCTCATCAAGTATCCTTTCCTCAACCTCATACTCCGGCCTTAATACGACTCTTGTACCGCCGGAAAGATCAAGACCTTTTCTTATGTTTGTGCTTGACGCTTCCATCACTGACAAACCTATCTCTCCATATTCATCAACATCAACCCTATAAACTTCTTTGTTAGTCTCTATCCTTATTGTTGAGTTAGGCACTAATTTTCCGATAGTCTCATAATAGCTTTCAATGTCTGTGATAGGATAATTATCAATCAATTTAATGAGTTCTTTTGCAGTAGGGCGCACTCCTGGTTCGACCATGATGCCTGCATTATAAGCGCCGCTGTCTTTCTCGACTGTCTGGATCGCCACACCTTCCCTGCCGAATGTAGGATATATTGCTACTGCTGCGCATAGTAAGAAGAATAGAAGTATCAATACTCTGGTGTTCTTAAAGATCTTCTTTGTCTTTCTCTTGAATTTACTCATTTTCTTTCTTCTCTTCTGCAGGTTCTTCTGGTTTTGATTCTTCTTTAACCATGACTTCTTCTTCAACAGTCTTCTCGACAGTCTGCTCTAATTCGCTTGGCTTCTGTCTCTTTAGTTCTTCTTTTCTCTTCTTTTCTTCTTCTTTCTGTCTTCTCTTTTCTTCTTTTGCCTTTCTCTTCTCTTCTTTCTTTCTCTGTTTCTCTTCCTTTCTTTTTTCCTTGTCTTCTCTCTCAGTTTCCTTGCTGACAGATGGCTGTGCTTTTTTCTTGTCAAGGTACCATCTCAATATGCCTGCGTTCTGCAGCCATGTCATAGGAAGGTCAACAATCAAACCTATGAATAAGATAAGTAAAACCTGTTTCAAAACTTCTGACTGTGCAAAATACATGCCCGCACCAAGAGCAGCAATAGTTGTGCAGGACATTGTCAATCCTGTCTTCATTGCATCTATTGTCCTGCTGTAATAGCTTCCACTCCTGTGCTTCAGCATTCTTGTGGATAATAGAATGTCAGTATCTACTGAATAACCGATAAGCATCAAAAACGCAACAACACCGCCTAAAGTCAGTCTCATGCCAAGGCTGTTGAATATTGCAATGGTGACTACCATGTCGCTGAATGCAGCAAGTATGACTGCGATAGAAGGGACAGGTATTCTAAAATAATAAAATACAACAGCACCCATCAATAAGAATGCGATTATGACTGCAATGATTGCTGTCCTGAAGAACTTGGAACTGAAACGCGCACTCACATCATTTACATTGTCTGCAAGTTCGTCCAAAGGAGGTGCCTGATCACCAAGCTTTTCTTTTATCGCCTCTGACAATTGTTGTTTATTTACACCAGAACCTTCAACAATAATACTCTTTGGCTTGCCTGCTAAAGTAGTGCTCCTTACGTGAAA
>JAHWIA010000095.1 GCA_019322855.1 Candidatus Woesearchaeota archaeon
GGAAACCAGTCTTCCCAGACCATAGCTGATCAATACAATCACGACTGCGAAAAATATGTATTCCAGTGAAAGTTTCCAGCAGACAAATTTCTTGTTTACCCTGCACACCATCACTGATATCAATATTATCAAGATCAATGCAACAATCAATGATATTACAGTTGCAATGTGCAGTTCAAGAAACAAGATAGGAGCCAGCAATATCGCGACTACGACTATCTTTGATATAAAGACAAAGAAAGTTGACTTCCATACCTCTCTCTGCTTGTGGAATAATTCAGTCTCTTCTGACACATGAAATCCTGCTGCATCTGCAAGCGCGTCCCCGACACCAGTTATGATGACGCCCAAGAACAAGAGAAGACGGTTCTCAATGACAGACAAGCCAGCGATGATCGCGCTGACAACAATCACACTGCTCATCGCACCATAAGTCAGGCCCTGCAAGCCTTCGTTATGCTTCTTTACCCTCTTTTGTTTCATACAAAACGACAAAGAAGTAATGGTATAAAAATTTAACTTATCATTTCATACATTTCTTTATCTTGGCGATGCAGTATTCTGGCCAATAGATGTTTGTCCAGACATTGCTCCTGTTGTGCCTGACGAATGATTTTTTCTGCGCAGAAAGCCTGCTGTAGATCATCACTGCTCTTTCTCTCACTGCTTTCGGATCCATCATAATTCCCACTTTATCGCCGAACAAAGTAGATCCTATCATTTCCTTTTCCCTTAATTCCTCCAAACAGATGTCGACAAACGTATCATAAGCTTCTGGAGCTTGTTCAAAAAGTTTTTTCCATTTATCACCAGGCTCGACTCTCTTGTCACAGATATAGCTCAGGTTCATGTAATAGCGCATTATGTCCTCTTTGCCAACGACAACTGCGCCTGTCTTTTCTGTGTCAGGATCTTTTTCTATCTCTTCGTTCGCAGCAAGTATCAAGGCAGTCTCTACTCCTTCTCTGATCGCGCCTGCAATCTTCCTGACAAAGGCATCCTTAAAACCTTCCCTCATCCAGATGACGGGTGTGACTTTCATGAACCTGCCGTACCAGTACCAGTCTTCTTTTCCTTCGCTCATCTCTGACTGCCATTTATCAGTCCCTACAACATTGAACTTGTAGCCCATTGCATCTTTTCCTGTTCCTTCAAAAGCCATATAGATATTAGGCTGTATCTTGAAGCAGTCAAGATGATATTCTGGAGTATTATAGCCCAATGAAATGTAAAACCTGTTCCTTATCCCTCTCTTGGGCAGGCTGAAATAACCAAGAAAGTTCCTGAAGAATTGGTTCCTGTCATTCGTAAAAAGGATGTAATCTATTATGCTGTCTGCTTGATTACCATTCGTATTAGAACCGTATGCGATGACTGCATCCAAAGAAGGTGCGAACTTCTCTTCCAATTCCCTTCCTATACCTCTGACAATAAGATTGGTATTTTCCTTTTTAAAATAAAATTCTGCTATCTTTTGAGCAAGAATATCTGGTTTTTCTGCTGAATCTATCAATGTCCTTCCCCAGTAAAGTAGAGATAGAAGTCTAACTTATAAGTTTTGTGCAAATAAGCATAGTACGCTTCGCAAGACTGTTAACTCTACTGTGTTCCCGAGTCTTTGTTATAAGTATGTTAAAGAATATAGCTACGCTAGGTACTATGCATTAAGTTTTTTCTAAGAAAAGAAAAAGAAAAAAAGAAAATTACATTCCCTTGAACAGTTTGTCAAGGAATTTCTTGCTGTATGGTTTCAGACCTGTTCCAAAGCTGATTCCGACTGCCAATGCTATTGCAATTGCAACACCGCCCATGATTATCAGGAAGGTATTTTCTGCAATTGATACATCAACACCGATTTGCTTAAGAGCAATGATCACAGCAGCGATGACAATAATCCATCTTATCAACTGTCCGCCGAATTCGTACATTGCGCCTTTTCCAGCCTTGATCTTTGTTTCACAGTAATCTCCAACAATCAGTCCGATTATCAGGATGAAAATTGCCAAGATTAATTGTGGGGCCCAGAAAACCAATCTAGTTAGTATGTCGCTTAGAGCACCTAGTTTCAGTTGGTCCATTGCTGGTGCAAGGAATATAACGAATACATACCACTTTGTAATAGCGCCCATGATATTGGACATTGTGGCCTTTCCTAATGCTCTATGTGCTCCGATCTTCTTCAATCTGTCATCCAGACCTACTTTCATCAGGATTTCTTCAACAATTCTTCCTAGGATCCAGCCTACGATGAAACCAATAATAGCTACAATCACAGCTGTTACAATACCAGGAAAAGCTGATGCAAATCCATTCCATAATTCAATCAAAGGATTCAGAATCTCGAAGCCAGTTGTAGTCAAATATTGACCTAGACTTTCCCAAACCATCAGTTTTCACCTCTTTTTTTTTACTTTAAACTAAACTTTAAAACAATAGTTTTCATATTTAAAACGAAGACGACATATAAAAACATTTATATTAACTCTCGAGTAGTATTGGCAAATAACTCTAAATAAATACATTTATATAGGAATTTGGCTTTCATAAGTGCATAATTAACGAGGTGATTTTTATGGCAAGATTGGTTTGGGTGATTCAGACCGCAACTAAAACTGATGGAAAATTAAAAGGAAGGATCAAGCAATACAAAAGAACAAGAATGGCTCAGTTTGAAGTTCCATATTCAACAGCATACAAAAAAGGAAACTGGGTTGAAGTTACAAGATGGGGCGGAACCGCTGCGAATAAAAAAGCAGTCGCTTTCAAGAAGTTAAAGTAAAGAAGCTTAGTGTGCTTTAGATTTATTCTTTTTTTATTTAATTATTTAATGTCAAAGCGTATAGTGTGCTCTGTCAGATTCTATATTTGACTGTGTTTACGAGTCTTTGCTAACAGTTTGTTACCTTGATTACTACGCTAGACACTATACGCTATAATCAGAATTAAAGTAATTCACCTATAAGTGTGAAATTATCTTGTTTTATTATTTTTACTTTTACTATTTCTCCTAACAGATCAGGGTTTCCTTTCCTGTGCAATGAATCCGGATCTATCGCAACAAGCTTGTAAGCATAATTCCTTCCGATAAAGTCTTGTTTCTTGTCATTGATCAGGATCTCTCCTTCCCAGCCAATCCACTTCTCATTGTTCAGGCTTGTGATGTTCTGGTAGATGTCTGACAATAATCTGGTTCTTTGCTTGCTGACATTGCCGTGCACTTTGTCTTCCATCTTTGATGATGCAGTCTTTGGTATGTCCTGGTATCTTGAGATGTTCAACACGTCAGGGCTCATCTTTCTTGTTATGAAAACAGTCTCTGTGAACTGCGCGTCTGTCTCTCCTGGAAAACCTGCAATGATGTCTGTTGCGATTGTTATGCCTGGGAATTCTTTCTTGAACCTCTTCACTATGTTTTCATAATCCTCGACAGTATATCGCCTGTTCATCTTTTCAAGAACAGGATTGCTTCCTGACTGCAAAGGAATGTGCAGGAACTTGTACATCTTTGCAGATTTGAAAACTTCTATCAGATCTTCTATTATTGGTTTTGCATTGACAGGATTCAGCATTCCTAATCTTAT
>JAHWIA010000096.1 GCA_019322855.1 Candidatus Woesearchaeota archaeon
ACAGAAAGTCAAAAGAAGTTGCTTTATTAGACGAATGGGGTCTTGAGCCGAAAGGCATGGATGTCCAGATCTTCACGCCTATAGGGATGTTCGATCGTTACAAAGAAGAAGGCGTTCCTACTGACTTTGCGTTCAGCATAAAACCGAATGAATTGGATGCTGACGATTGGTGCATGACTTTTGGTGTTGACAGGAACAGCGATATAGGAGTGTTTATCGCAAAGACTATCAATTTCCTGAAAGAGAATGAGATGAATTTCTCAATAAAGAACATCATCGAGACCATGGAAGATGATGACACAGTAGAAAGGACAACAAAGGAAGCTGCAAAGAACAGGTTCATGACAGCAGATACATGGGGTCTGTTCGATGTTAAGGGTACTAAACTGGTTGACCTGGTGGTTGGAGGGAAGATCAGTATCTTGGATGTGAGTGCGTACGCAACAATGCCTAATGGCTGGGCAATCAAGAGCCTGGTCATTGGACTGGTTGCAAAAAAATTATTCATCGAAAGGATGAAAGCAAGAAGACAGGAAGAGTTCGAAGACATCGAGACAAAGATGGCTTATTTCAGGGCAGAGGAACCGCCAGAGAAAAGAAAAGAGCCGTTAGTATGGATAGTGATTGATGAAGCGCACGAATTTTTACCTTTCGAAGGAAAGACTACTGCAGCAGATGCATTAATAACAATATTAAGAGAAGGAAGACAGCCAGGAATCAGTTTAATCTTGGCTTCGCAACAGCCAGGAAAAATACATACCGATGTAATGACACAGTCAGATGTGTTTATCGCGCACAGATTGACAGCAAGACTGGACATCGAAGCTCTGGAACACATTGCGCAATCTTACTTAAGGACTGGGATTGCAGAGAGTATCAACAAATTACCAGGCATGCCTGGCGCAGCAATAATGCTGGACGATGCAAACGAAAGAATCTATCCTGCGCAGATAAGACCAAGAGTTACCTGGCACGGTGGAGAAGCTCCTATTGCAATACCAGAAAAGAAAGAAGCAACAAAATTCTAGACATTTCTTAGGATACAGTGCTGTACTGTCTCGTCCTTGACTTTTTCCAATCTTTCTTGGAAGTCTTTCAGGTCTTCTTCTACATGACTTGCAAGTCTTTTCTTGCACTCGCCGCAAAGAATACCGCCTCCTTTGCACTGCCGTTGCAAATCAAGGATCTCATCCTTCCTGAGATAGAACAATTCAAGATACTTGTAGACCATGCATATCTCAAAGTCTGCACCATACTTCTTCTGCAAGTCTGCAGTCTCTCTTCCACCTGTCTTTGCCTTCATTATCTTTGCTTTTGCAGTCTTTGGATCATCCTCGAGGAAGATCGCGCTTCCCGGATCTGTTGTCGACATCTTTCCTCCTTTCAATCCTGGAATGAAGAATGCATGCAGTATCGCAGGCTTCACAAGACCGAACTTCGGCGCGAGATCCCGGCCAATCCTTATGTGCGCATCCTCGTCAGGACCAATCGGAACAAGAACATGGTCGTGCCCTCCGTGCTCTTTCAACTGAGGCATCAGGATGTGTGCTGATTGCACTGCAGGATAAAAGAACAGGCCGCAATTGTCTTCCATGTTATAACCATAGACTGCTCTCAATGCACTCATAGTGGTTCCTCTCGATAGTTTGATAGCAAAGTTATAGACATTAGTGAATATCTGGTCAATGATAAAGAAAGTCTTGTGAGGATCAAAACCATAAGCGAGAAGTTCTTTTGCAAGGATTAGACTATTTTTCAATCCTTCTTCTTGCGTCTTTACTTTGCCTGCAACATAAGACTCATCATCGCTGATTGGAATGAAGACAGGGATGTCATATTCTTTTTGAAAATAAAGATTTGTGTCAAATACGATCTTATGACCTATGTGCAGTTTGCCGCTCGCATTGACGCCGGAGACTATCGCGACTTTCTTTCTTTTCTTGATGGCCTGCATGTACTGGTCGAAATCCCTGTGAGTATAGATCAAACCTCTCTGGAAAGTATAGAAATTAGGACACTGGTCTATAATATCCTTAAGCACGCCTGCGCCGAACTCATTGACTAACTTTTTGTTCGATTCTAACAGGCTCTCCTGCACTTCTTTAGCATCAGCTATCTCTTTCTTTCTTCCTTCGATTTGTTCTTGTGTAAGTTCAGTCATTCTAGTACCTCCTAACTAAATCTCGTATAAAAGCTTATCGTTTCCACCTTGAAAATAAAACTGGGGCCGCGGGGATTTGAACCCCGATTTGCCGGTCTGGAGCCGGCCGCTCTAGCCAGGTTAAACTACGACCCCGTGTTTAGAATGATTAACGCCAACTCAATACAAGAATAAGATAATACTGTTTGTGTATCATGTGCTGCAGATTTTTGAATAGATTACTGACTAAAAGAATGAGGTTAATGCCACCGACAATCACTTGTTGTGTTCATGTAATTTAGTAATACATAAGTTGTATTTAAAAGTTTCGAGGCCAAGCTTTAAAAATAAACCTCTCTTTATCCATTTATGGACGGCCTAGTACGAAAACTGGAGACTACTGAATTGAATCCTTCAAGATTAGTAAAGACTCTGTCAATAAAACAGCTGTCCTTGGAAAGAAACCCTCTTTTTGCAATCATCCTCACAAAACACATACAGAAAATCCTGCGTGGCGATATTGACGTGAGATTATATGATGAAAATCACCCTGCATTTGAAGTGAGAAATTCAAGTTCTATGACAACGTATCCTAGAGTAGAGCCAAAGAATAGAGAAAAGGAAAGAAGAGTAGAACTGCCGACTAAATCATTCGTAGTTGGGATGGATAAACAAGACGGTCTTGTTGTATGTCATGCCAGATACAGACAGGTAGGGTCTATGCTAATAAAAGAAAAAGCTGACAAGGAAAAATTGCAATTGTTATTTGACTATAATAAAAATACAATCTTCTGCAGGACTGCGTTTCTTACTGGCGAAGGTTGTGAACAATTCTCACCGTTAAGAGATTTTGAAAGAACAAGACTGCACATTCAAAGGGCGCTTGGAAAGTATGTTCATTATTGGGCAATCGTCAATAAAGGTTATGCTAAACAGCATCCTGAAGAAGTAGATAGATTTGAAAGGGCAGGCAACACTTTGGTCAGGTTGGATCTAACAATAAAAGATGTCAGGGATTGCTATGGTGCTGCGAAAAAAAGATTGGAAAAAAAGAAAACAAAAGCCCATGCAATTGCAAGCAGAAGATTCAGATAATTCTAGCCAAACAATTCTTCAACTATCTTTAGTGCGTTCTCTCTGCTGTGAGGATAGCACGCTAATGTCATTCTTATATGCACGCATTCGCCATGATCCACTAACCAGAGTTCGTCGCTCAAAAATTTCACCTTATCAAAACGCAGGAAGAATTGCATCTCATCGTTCAATCTTGTCTCTGCTTGTGCGACAATAAGATTCTTCTGTTCTTCTGACAATTTCCCAATCAAATTAGAAAGAAAATCCTTTATCATCTTCTGTTTTTCTAATATCACTGTGAACTGATTGATAGTAGGCTCGTTTTCACTCTCTGCTTTTTTCTCCTGCAATGATTT
>JAHWIA010000097.1 GCA_019322855.1 Candidatus Woesearchaeota archaeon
AAGAAGTGAGAAAAAAGGTCATGCCTGCAGTTATAGTGAGGCAAAAAAAAGAGTACAGGAGACCTAGCGGGATGAGAATCAAGTTCGAGGATAATGCGGTCGTAGTATTAAAAGATGAAAAAGGCAATCCAAAAGGTACGCTTTTCAAGGGGCCTATCGCGAAAGAGGCAGCAGAGAGATGGCCTGCGATTGCAAAATTATCAAAGATAATAGTGTAAGAAAATGAAAAAAAGTTTTTCAACAAAATGGAAGAGCAGCACACAAGTGCGAAAACAAAGAAAGTATAGGCATAAGGCTCCTCTCCATATTAAGAACAAGTTCATGGGCTCGCATTTATCAAAAGAATTGAGAGAAAAACACAAGAGAAAAACTCTGCCTGTCAGGGCTGGTGATCGAGTCAAGATCATGAGGGGAAAGTTCAAAGGAAATGATGCAAAAGTTGAGCGTATTGTTTTGACAAGGAACCAGGTCTTCCTAGAGAAGATCAGAGTGAACAAAAAAGACGGAAGCGAAGTTGCGATTCCGCTTACACCTTCAAATTTGATGATAATATCATTGAACATGGAAGATAAATTAAGATTAAAAGAGAAAAAAGTTCAAAAAAAGAAAGAAAAGAAACCGAAGAAAGAGAAAGAGGCAAAACAGGAAAAGAAAGCAGAGGTAAAGGCGAAATAAAATGGTAAAAAGACATTTGGCAAGATTGGCATCACCGAGAACCTGGCCAGTTGCTAGGAAGAGAATCAGGTTCATCACAAGACCTATGCCGGGCGCCCACAAACTTGGACTAGGCATGCCTATTACGATCATTTTGCGAGACATACTTAATATGGGTGATGATTCAAGAGAAGTGAAGAAGATTCTTAATTTGAAGAATATACTTGTGGATGGACGAAGGGTCAAGGATCCAAAGTTTATCGTCGGCTTGTTTGATGTCATTCAGATGCCTGAACTAAAACAGTATTATAGGATGTCTATGAATGAGAGAGGAAAATTATGCTTGCATGAAATTAATGCAGATGAAGCAAAAATCAAGATCTGCAGGATAATCAAGAAACAGCCAATAAAGGGCGGAAGAATGAATCTGACTTTCCACGACGGTAAGAACCAGATAGTTAAGGATGCCAATTATAATGTGGGAGACAGTGTCGTTTTTGAGTTCGGGAAAGGCATATCAAAGAAGCTGGAGATGAAGAAAGGTGCAATAATCAAGCTTGCAGGAGGGAAACATACAGGAATATCCGGCGAGATAGTTGATGTTGTGCGGAAAAAACTTATACAGGATGAACTGATCATCAAGACAAAGAAAGAACAGTTCAGCACATTGATGAAGTACGCTTATGTGATCGGTGAAAATAAACCGATGATCAAAGTTTAAAATGAATAAGATGAGAGAAATAAGGATAGAGAAAGTGACTCTGAATTTCGGAGCAGGGAAAGAACAGACTAGACTAGATAAGGGTATGAAATTGCTTAAGATGATATCCGGCAAGAATCCTGTCAAAACAACCGCGACAAAGAGAATCCCTGGCTGGGGTTTAAGAGAAGGGTTACCGATAGGTTGCAAGATTACTCTAAGAGGTCCTGAAGCTATGGAAGTGCTTAAGAGAACCTTGAAGGCAAAGGACAATAAATTAAAAAGGAAGGTTTTCGATGCGCAAGGAAATTTTTCGTTCGGCATCCACGAATACATAGATATGACAGATGTAAAGTACGATGCAGACATTGGCATATTAGGTTTTGAGATCGCAGTGACCTTGGAAAGGCCTGGTTTCAGGATAAAGAAAAGAAAGACAAAGACAAAAAAATTATCACATAAACATCTCATCACACAAGATGATGCGGTGGAATTCATGAAGAAGAATTTCAATGTTGAGATTATTGAGGCATAATAAAATGACAACTGCAAATTGGACAAAGGTAACAAATCAACTGGCCAACAATCCGTCTAAATTGAAGAAGTTTATGAAGCATAGCACGCCGAAGAAAAGAAGCTGCGGCAAAGTCAATTCAAAATGCAGACTATGCGGCAGTACAAGAGGTATGATAACCAAATATAAACTGAACGTGTGCAGAAGATGTTTCAGACAATTCGCACTGAAGATAGGTTTTAGGCAGTATAAATAGGAGAAAAAAAATGGTATTAAACGATCCGTTAGCAAACATGATGTCATTGCTTGGGCAGCATGAGAAGATTGGAAGAAAAGAAGTCATGATTAAACCTACTAGTAATATGATAAGATCGGTCCTTGCTATACTTCACAAAGAAGGCTATGTCGGCGAGTTTGAAGAGATCGAAGACGGCAAAGGCGGCCAGATAAAGGTGCATCTTATAGGAAAGATAAATAATTGCGGCGTGATCAAGCCAAGATTTTCAATCAAAGCCGACCAGTTCGAAATTACTGAAAAAAGATACCTTCCTGCAAAAGGTTTTGGAGTAATAATAGTATCCACCAGCAAAGGATTGATGTTGCATGAAGAGGCTATACAAAAGAAGATAGGAGGAACGCTTATCGCATACTGTTATTAGTTAAAATTAAAATGGCCAAGAAAAAACTTGAAGAAACATTGGAAGTCCCTGAAGGAATCAGTGCAAGCGTAGAAGGATATAAGATTACTGTCAGCAAGGGAGATAAATCCGTTTCCAAGATATTGGCCACTAAACAGCTTAAGTTCGAGAGTAAGGACGGCAAGATAGTCTTCACTGCAGACAGAAGCACAAAAAGAGAAAGAAAGATCCTTGGCACGTACAAGGCTTTGATAAAATGCATGTTCAAAGGGGTCACTGAAGGGCATAAATACATTATGAAGATTTGCTCTGGTCATTTCCCTATGACTGTCACTGTCAGCGGAAAGGAATTTACTGTAAAGAACTTTTTAGGAGAGTCTGTTTCAAGGAAATTGACATTTCCAGAAGGAGTCACAGTCAAGGTTACAGGTGACGAAATCACGATAGAAAGCACAGACAAGCAGATTGCAGGTCAGACCGCAGCAAGGATAGAAAGTTTGACTCGCATAAAAGGAAGAGATTTGCGAAGGTTCCAAGACGGGATCTATATAGTGAATAAAGACGGAAAAGAGATAGCATAAAATGGCAAGCAATAATTTATTGGAAACGAGAAACAGGATGAAGAAAAAGAAACCTAATTTTGCTACTCAGGACGCTCACAAGCACAAACGTGTCAAATCCAATTGGAGGAGGCCTCGCGGTCTTCAGTCAAAGATGAGGCTTGCGAAAAGAGGGCACAGGAAGAAAGTCAATATTGGATACGGTTCTCCGTCTCTTGTCAAAGGATTCCTGAAGAACGGCATGTTGCCTGTCAACATTTCAAATTCAGCAGGTCTAAAGGATCTGGACAAAGAAAAACATTCAGTCATCATAGGAAGAAAGGTAGGCATCAAAAAGAAAATAACAATCGCAAAAGAATGCAAGAAATTAGGTTTGAACATATGCAACATTCCTGATATAGATGCTTATCTCAAGTCGATAGAGACTATGATGAAAGAAAAGAAAGAAGCGAGATTGGAAAAACTGAAGCAAAAAGAGCAGAAAAAGAAGAAAGAGACTTCA
>JAHWIA010000098.1 GCA_019322855.1 Candidatus Woesearchaeota archaeon
ATTATTTCTTTTGCAACATTTAATTTTTCCTGGACAAGAATCTTTAGCTGTTCTTTGTCCACATACTTTATGCTTAGGATTGCATTGGATTCTGCTTTTACTTTCCTGTTTCCCCAGTATCTTGGAAGAGTCTTTGTTGTCCTTATCTGCTTTACCATCTCAACAGGCACTTCATATATCACCTTGTCTCCCTTTTGCAGATCCATTTTCATCGGCGCAACAAAAGGAATTGATTTTCCTCCAATGACTGGTCTGGAAAGTGTGCCTGTATGTGTCTTTCTTGCAGTACTTCTACGGACACTGGTTATTGTTCCTCGCAATTGGACCATAAGTATCACCTCGTAGATATTAGAATGCAATAATAGTATTTAAGTCTTTACTGCAGAAAGCTCTTCACCAGCAGTTCTCCCAAGGCGCTCAAACGCACATCGATCCTTCCTCTTTTCTCTTTTGTCTCTACAAGACCAAGTCCTTTCAATCCTATTGACTTGATATTTCCATTTATGTGGTATGAGATCAAAGGCAAGCTCATGCCTGTCTTTGTGCTCAGTGCTTCAAGAGTATTGTTGTTTTCAGACAGCAGTCTAAGGATTTCCATCTTCTTGTCTGCCAATAGTTTGAAATAAGAAAATTTCAGCACTGGCAGAAGTTTTGCCTTGTCCTGTTCTATGGTAATTGCCTTGACACCGTGGACAAACGCTGCGCATGTGGCTGCGCAGCGGCCCTCGGTTGTTCCTGTTGACACATTAATCGTAATTTCAGCATCTGGATGTTTTTTTCTCACATTAGAAATCTCATGGAAAGTATCTTCCCAGACAGAAGAACCAGCATCTAATAATTGGACGTCAATCTTGAAACGCTCTAATTCCTGTTTTGTTTTATTCGCCTTGCTATAGTATTCTTTAGGTGTAATCAAAACTACTTTATCTGCGGGATGCTCTTTAAGACCGATGTATAAGGAATCAAGATCATCGCCAACAGGAGCAATAACAACCCTCTTTCCCATCGTCTACTGATTTCGGTTGCATTCAAATATATAAAAGTTTTTCTTTTACTATTTAAATTCAAGATTTAAATACTCAATATATTTATATATAAGATATTGATATCAGGTCTAAAATGGCTGAGAAAAAGAAAGTTATTGTCTACAGCACACCTACTTGTCCGTTTTGCGTCCATGCAAAGGAATTCCTGAAGGAGAACAATGTTGAGTTCGAGGACATTGATGTATCAAAGGATCAGGCAAAGGCAAAGGAAATGGTAGAGAAGAGCGGACAGATGGGAGTACCTGTCATTGATATTGATGGAGAGATCATCGTAGGCTTTAACAAAGAAAAGATAAAAGAAGCACTTGGATTATAAGGTTAGTGCATAGCACCAAGCGAAGCACACTATATGCTTTTTTTAAGAAAGGCTTATATACCTATTTTCTATTTATTATTTTATTATCAAAAAAAGGAGGCGATATTGATGGATGAAATGTATGATTATGCAATGGTATTTCTAAGATTAGGCCTTGGATTCGTATTCTTATGGACAGGCATCAACAAGGTATTTTTTGGAGCAGTGCCTAGTTTCCTGCCAGAATTCTTGTCCAACTTCCCGTATCTTAAAGTCATGTTTCCGATGCCGTTGGGAATAATAGAACTTGCAGTTGGCTTACTGCTGATACTGGGATTGTTCTCAAGGTTTGTAGGAATAATCGCAGCGATCCTGATACTGGGATTCACAGTGACAGTAAGCGCAGGAGTCACAAACGGTTTTTCGATCGTAGCTATGAACATAGGTCTGTTGGGCGGAGCGATCGCAACAGGACTGTGCGGCAGCCACGTGTTCAGCCTTGACGGGCTCATACACCACGGCGAATAATTTCTTTTTTTCTTTTTCTTTTAGAAGAATTCCTCGTCCAGTATTTTCTTTACAACTTCTCTATATTGCCAGTGAGGAAAAGCATGTAACGGATAATTCTTTTCCTGTTGCACTGTTATCTCCATTGACAGCATCTTCGGATCTCCGCTCACTTTGCCGTGCCTGTCTATGTAGAAATAATCCTTCATCCCTTCCAATCCGACTCTTTCTGCACGGAAATAGAAATCATCGTCTATGAAAAAGATAGGATCATTAGCGCCATACAATGCAAGTTTCATTCTATCGAGTAATGTATTTCTGCATACCTGCCTGATGCTGTCAGAATCTTCTCTTTCCATTGTTTCTTCCACGCCAAAGCGCTGGAAAAAATCTTCATCAAGTTTGAAATCTATTTCATCCTCTACAATGTGCATAACAGCTGCGCTGACAATACTATCTCTCGGCACATTTACAACACCGTTATCATCAAAATGCAGGAAATCTCCTATAGTAAGTCTTCTTTGTTCGTCTTTGCACCAAGTAGGAAGCTCGAAACCTTCGCGTTTTGGTTCTGGCCCGTAATTGACATATGGATTTCTATACTCCCATTTCTTAGGTTCGTGCGATGTCACGACAGGAACAGAAATTTTAGAGAGTCTGTCTAGTTTTTGTGCTAATTCTTCTCTGGCTTCTCGAGTAGTTCTTTTCCAGTCATATCTTTGAGCTACAATCTCTGAAAAATCTTCGTATTCTTTTCGCATATCATTTATGCGAAATTCACGGTCCCCAGTACAAGCCCTAGCCATTCCGATTCTTGCATAGAATGAGCCTACTTTGACATAGAATCCTATTCGTAGACTGTCATCTCTTAACTCGCCAAGATCTTCTCTTAATTCTGTGGATTTTCTATCGAAAACTCCTGCGCCAGGAATCCCCTCTAATTTTTTCTGCAATGTTTCATTAATTCTATAAAGTTTCATACTCCATGATTTAAAACAGTCAACACCTTTCTTCCTTTTCCTGACCCATTTCCAGAATTTATCGCGTTCGCGAAAGTCATCTGCAAACGCTCCTAATGACATGACTGCGTCTTTCGCAGCAACCAATGAATCATAAAACATTTCTTTTTCTGTCCTCGCAGTATGTACTGCTTCTGCGACTGCATTCTCGTTATTTTCAACTGCCATAAATACCCCCCCAATAAGACTCTGTTTTCAGGACGAATTAATAAACATTGTCATCTTGTTTATAAACGCGCAGATAACCTTTAAATATTCACTGCAATAATCGAGATAAAATGCCATTTAAAGACGTACTACATTTCAGAGAACGGGATTATACACCTCCTGCTAGAGTCTATGTTCATCACACTGCTGAAGATGTTAGAGTTAGATGGTTTCCTGAAAATGATGACTATGTCGCAGCTGTGCACGGAGCGTATAGATATTTTGAAAAGACAATATACCATAACAAAAAGTTTGACTTGTCGAAATTCGCTTACATTATCGGCGCGGTCTGGGCAAATATTCCAGAGGGACATCCTCATTCAACAGGAGACATCAGCAAGATGATAGATTTATTTGGTTTCCACGACTTCGATAGGGAGGCAATAGATGAACAATGGAGGATGCAGAATCCTAGTGTGTTCTCAGCGACCTTAAATGGAACAAAACCTGTTCGAATCGGTTGG
>JAHWIA010000099.1 GCA_019322855.1 Candidatus Woesearchaeota archaeon
GGTAAAGATTCGCCCTGCGTGAAATCGTGCTGTAATTGTTTCCCATTACCAGCACCGACAATCGCCCTCACTGCCTGTCTTACTTCTGCAGGATCTTCTATCAGTTCTAACTCTCTCAGCCTTACTTTCTGATCAAGTCCGCCTACTGTATTTCCTTCTGCATCCTGTCTGTGTTCGATAACACCGTACCTTAACAAGATGTGTTCAAAAGCAGAGCCTACTGCGTGGGATAAGCCATACACTTTCTTCGCACCCATACCGAACTCTTTGTCCATCAAAGACTTGCGGGTGTTTACGAACTTTACAAGATCCAGATCCTTGTTCTTCAATAGGTCAGTGATGTCAACACCTTTCATTATTGTCTCTGCTTCACTATGGCCTGGCTTTGGCAGAGCAGCAATGAACATTTCATAAGGATAAAAAAAGACCTGGCCCGTCTCTCTATGCCTATGAGGTCTCGAGATGATTGTGAAATGCACCTTGCGGTTAGGATCAAGCCTCACCTTGAAGCTTTCAGGAAGTGCTTTTTTCTCAAGGCATTCCGGAACTTTGTAATCATTCCACACAACTCCGCCTTTTCCATTCTTTCCTCCAGCCATCAAAGACATCGGCTGGTTCAAATGAGTCTTGTCCCTATAGACAGTTATGCCGTTGATGTTCGGATTTTGCATTGCCTCTATGTAGATTTTTTTGACTTCTTCGACAGTAGCATCTTCTCTAAGGTTCACTGTCTTTGACACTGAATTATCAGTATGCCTCTGGAAAGCTTCCTGCATCCTTACATGCGCTTCTGGTTCAATATCGTGCGCGCATCTTACGATTCTTTTCACTTCATCAGGAACTTCATCAAGATGCTGTACTGATCCTGATTCTCCTATCTTGTCAATCAATTCCTTGCTGTAAAATCCGCCTTCTTCTGCAATCTTCTTGAAAAGAGGATTTGCTTCGAACAATACCTTGCCGTCAAGGACATTCCTAATGAATACAGGAGAGAACAAGGGTTCTATTCCGCTCGTAGTGTCAGAGATTACACTTATCGTGCCTGTAGGTGCAATTGTTGTTCGCGTCGCATTCCTCATATACTCCACACCTTGTGCAGGATATACAGAGTTTTCAAAATTAGGGAAACTACCTCTTTGCCTGCCAAGTTCCTGCGATACCTGGAAGGCTTTGTCATTCAATCTCTTCATGATAGATTCTCCCAATCGATATGCTTTTTCTGAATCGTAAGGAATCTTTAATTTGAACAATAATTCTGCAAGCCCCATGACTCCAAGACCTATTTTTCTGTTACCTTGTACAGAAGCCATTATTTCAGGCAAAGGGAATTGATTGACTGTATTAACATTGTCCATGAATCTCACAGAAGTCTCTACTATATCATCAAGCCTTTCATAATCAAACACTAAATCTGTTCCTTCTTCATTAGGTTTGACAAACTTTGCAAGATTCAATGAGCCAAGATTGCAAGCTTCATAATTAAGCAATGGCTGTTCACCGCACGGATTGGTTGAGTTTATATCGCCAAGCGCGATAGTAGGATTCTTTCTGTTCATCTTATCCATAAAAATCACACCAGGATCTGCACTCTCCCACGCCATCTTGACGATGAGATCAAACACTTGTCCATAAGTCCAGAACTGTGGAGGTTTTCCCTCTTCTGTCTTTCTTCTTTTTGCAAAAGATTCTTTTGTTCTTGGATTTACTACCATGTACGGCTGGTCAGGATTCTTCAATATGTTTTCTATGTCCCTATCTCTCAATACAACTGAAACATTGTAATTGTTCCATCTCTTTTTTCCTTGCTTTTTTGCATTCCTTTTTGCCTGTATAAAAGCAAGAAGGTCAGGATGAGAGAATTCCAGCATTCCCATATTAGCCCCTCTTCTATAGCTTCCCTGCTGGATTGCGTCTGTTGCAGCAGAAAGCATGTCAACAAACTTTAAAGGACCAGAAGTCTTTCCCCCTGAACTGTATACAGGGTCGCCAGTTGGCCTTAACAGGCTGAAATTGTATCCTGTTCCTCCGCCAGCTTTCTGTATAGTTGTGGTGCAGTTATGCGCCTTGTTGATGCTTTCCATACAATCCTTTATTGGAAAAACAAAACAAGCAGACAGCATCTGGTTTCTTTTACCTGCATTCATCAAAGTAGGAGAGCAAGGCATGAAATCACAGCTCGCCATCAATTGATAAAATCTAGCGCTTTCTTCTGCAAGTAATGGAATGTTCTCAATCAATCTTCCTTCATAATCCCTGAAATCCTCTGTCCTTGTGAACTGTATTTCCCTGTCAGTATAACCCATGTCTTCTGTGAGCATGAAGTCTCTTCTTGCATTTAGATATACATTATTTCCTCCGTTCATGAAGAATAAGTGTTTCTCATCCCTGTCAAATTCTTCAACTTCATATCTCTTGAAAAAGACTTTATGCGCATTGAACTGATAACCATTGAAATCAATACTTATCTGTTTCAATTTTTCTTGTATTTGAGGTTCATTCATGGTAAAAGCTTCCCACATCAGCATCTTATTATCGTCAAAAGCCTTTCTTACTTCCTCAGAATACAAAATCTCTCCAAGATTAAAACTTACATATTCTTCTTCACCATTCCTATAGAACCAGTCGCTGAAATTGATTTTATGCAAAATGTCCCTTATCCTTTCATTATCATAGAATAATTTATTCCATTCATAAGCATTCCTTTCTTCTTCCTTCACATCAACAATAGAGCCTAATGCAGCATTTGCAGCGACTCTCAGCACAAGCCCTTCAGGAGATTCAACAACATGATCTGTGCCTTTCTTATCAAGATAACGCGTCTCAAGAGTCGTGAGACTGTTGGCACTAGGCCTGAAATGCTGTTCTTCCATCCCGGGAATCCTCATTTTTGTATAAACAACCCTAGAAAACGGTTCATAACCCCTGTCTAATAAACCTGCCAAATTATCGTCCAATTCATTCTTTAATTCAGTCAAACCTACCATCTTAATGCCTCCCCTCTTTTTATTTTTTCAATAGTTTGTTTATTTCATCTATGAAAGTATTCACATCTGTAAACTCTCTGTAAACAGATGCAAAACGTATGTATGCAACCTTGTCCAGCTGCATCAATTCGTTCATCACTTCCTCTCCGATGATCCTGCTCGGCACTTCAGTATCCTTCAAATTCTTTATCTTTGCCTCTATCTTGTCGAGCACTTCATCCACTTGGTCTAAAGTAATCGGTCGTTTCTCGCACGCCCTTAGCAGCCCTTTTCTTACTTTTTCCCTGTCATACTGTTCTCTCTTGCCGTCCTTCTTTATTATTGAAAGATCAATGTTCTCTACTCTTTCATACGTCGTATAACGTTTTCCACAGTTATGGCATTCCCTTCTTCTTCTGGTGCTGTCAAAGCTCGGAGTGTCTCTTTTGTCAATGACTTTGCTTTCTGTTTTATTACAATAAGGGCATTTCATTGCTATCGCTACCTCTTTTGTTTCATGCATTTGCACCTGTGGAGTAACACAAGAAGT